>JBQCFH010000467.1:0-2126 GCA_051959385.1 Rhizobiaceae bacterium
GTCGGTCGAGCCGGCGCGCTTGATGGCGTCGACGATGTAATAGACCTCGTCATAGGCGGTGTAGCCGCAATAGGACGGCTGATGACCGAACTTGTCCGTGAATGCCTTGACGAAGGGCAGGGTCTTCTCGGTGGTGGCGACGCCCGGTCCGGAGACCGCCTGGAAGAGCACGCCGTCGGTGGCGCCGTTGGTGTCCTTCCAGAAGGTCGAGTTGGTCGCCTGCGAGGAAATGCCGAACATCGGGATCGGCACCTGCTGGCTCTTCCACTGCACGGTAGGCTGCGTGCCGACATGCGAGATGCCGGTGATGATGACGTCCGGCTTCTTGGCCTCGATCTGGTTGAAGATCGGCGTGAAGTCGGTCGTGTCGGGCGAGAAGCGGATATGGTCGAGGACTTTCAGGCCGATCTCGGGCAGGCATTTCTCGTAGCCCGCATCGAGCGGCGTCGTCCAGGCGGCGTCTTCGCTCATGATGACGGCCGTCTTCATCTTGAGTCCGTCGACGAGGATATCCTTGCCGGCATCGCAGACGAGGCGCGAAAGAGCGCCCGAGGTGAGATAGCCGTGGAAGGTGTATTTCATCGCGTCGTAGTTCTTGGCGATGTTGGCCGTGATGACGTCGGAAGCGGCGCCGGGCGTCACCATCACCGTCTTCAGCCGCGCGGCCCATGGCTCGAGCGCCAGCACGACCTCGCTGACATAGCTGGCGATGACCGCATTGACGTGGTCCTGGCTGACGGCGCGCTGGAAGGCGCGGACCGATTCCGCCGCCGAGGAATGGTTGTCGTAGGAAACGATCTCGATCTTGCGCCCGTCGAGGCCGCCCTTGGCGTTGATCTCGTCCGCCGCGAGCTGCGCGGCCTCGGGGATGGAGGAGCCGGCGACCGCCTGGGCCTCCGCGATCACGCCGATCTTGATCGGCCCCTTGTCCTCAGCCTGGGCGTTCGTCCCGACCGACAAGGCCAGGATGGCCGCCCCGGCGCAGAGCGCGCCGCCGCGGACGAGTTTATCCCATGGTTTCATTATCTATCCTCCCTGGTTCGCTCCGGCCCTCCCGGCCGAAGCCTGGACTAAACCTTAAAGCCTGAACGGCTGACGACAAGGCTTAATTGACATGAGATGGCAGGATGCCCCTAGGCGGACGGCTATCCTCCCCTGCGCAGACGCTCGAAAATGCGCGGGATCGCGATGACGGCTATCAGCAGCGCGCCCGTATAGACGCTGACCACCTGGCCGGGGATGTTGTTGAGCGACATGCCGAAGGTGACGAGGCCGAGCACCAGCACGGCGAGAAAAACGCCGAGGATGGAGCCGACGCCGCCGGCAATGGAGACGCCGCCGAGGATCACCATCGTGACGATGTCGAGCTCCCAGCCGAAGGCGATGTTGGAGCGCATCGAGCCGAGCCGCGCCGCGAGCAGCGCGCCGGCAAGCCCGGACAGCGCGCCGGAAAGGACGAATAGGACGAAGCGCAGCCGGTCGACCGGGATGCCGGAAAAGCGCGCGGCGACGGGGTTCGAGCCAATGGCGAAGAGCTGGCGGCCGACAGCGGTCTTGTGCAGCACGACGCCGGTGATTGCGGCGAGCACGAGGAAGAGCAGGAAGGAAAGCGGCACCGGCGGAATGAAGAGCCAGGGAACGCCCGTTTTGACGTAGGGGATGAAATAGCTCTGGCCGAGGCTGAGGAAACCCGGCGGGTAGTGCGTCAGCGCCTGGTCGCCGAGGATCACCTGCGTCAGCCCGCGAAACAGCGACATCGTGCCGATGGTGACGACGATCGAGGGCAGCCGGACATAGGTCACCAGGAAGCCGTTGAAGACGCCGCAGAGCAGCCCGACCCCGATGCCCACCGCGAACAGGAGGGGTGCGCCGAACCCCGCTTCCGCCGCATAGCCGATCGCCATCGCGGCGAGCGCTATGATGGCTGCGACCGAGAGGTCGATGTCGCGCACCAGGATCAAGAGGGCCATGGCGAGTGCGATGATCGCCTTCTCGGAGAAGTTCGAGGTCGCGTCGGCGAGATTGTAGACGTCGAGGAAATAGGGCGAGACGATCGCGTTGACGGCAACCGTCAGCACCAGCAGGATGACGAGGATGACGTCCCAGCTGAGCAGCGTGGCGCCCAG
>JBQCFH010000468.1:0-4578 GCA_051959385.1 Rhizobiaceae bacterium
GGGCCATGTCGTCGGTGGCGCGGGCATAGCGCTGGACTTCCGCGCTGCCGCGATTGCCGCGGGCATAGGCGGTGCGGCCGAGATAGTAGGCGAGATAGAGATTGTAGGTGTCGTTGCGGGCGATGCCGAGCGTCCTTGCGCTCTTGTCGTGATACCAGCCGACGAAATCGATGGCGTCGGCGAAATTCGAGCGTCGGGCCGAAGTATTGCCGGTCTCGATCTCGTATTGCGCCCAGGTTCCGTCGAGCGCCTGCGAGTAGCCATAGGCGCTGGAAACATGGCCCCACGGAATGAAGCCGAGAAGGTAAGTGCGCGGCGGCCGCACGCGGCCCTTGAAGCCGGATTCCTTGCGCACGGTCGCCATCAGCACCGGGACGGGGATGTTGTATTTGGCTTCGGCGCGCTTCGCTGCACGCTCCCAATTGTTGAACCAGCCATCGCGCTGGTCGAACACGGCGCAGACATCGTTGATGTGGGCGGGGGCGGTCGCGCAGGCGGTGAGCGCGAGCGGCAGGCCAATCGCTAAAACTCGAATAAAACTCGACTGAACCATAGGTCGAGGAATTAGGCCGAAGTCCTAAACGGAATCTTGCCGCGATTGCCTCCAGGGCAGCCGCGGCCGCACATGGTTAAGGATGCGTCAATCCTTCCTATCCAGCACTCCTGTCGCCAATCCGACGCATCATGCCGCCCTGGCGAAACTCGATCCGCCGATCTGCCGCCTGTTCTAAAATCCCGCCCGCCGGTGACGGATTTCCGACAGAAGCCGCGTCGGTTTGGGCTATGCCGGGGATATGGACGCAGAACCCCGCCGCCGCCGCTCCGCCGAGCGGGCCCATAAAGGCCCGGCGCCGATCCCGCAATTGCCGCGGCGCGCCGTCGTGAACCCCTATCCGCCGATGCAGCTGCTTTTGGCCGAGCAGGTGGAGGCGATCCACGATGCCTCGATGCACATCCTCGAAAATTTCGGCATCGAGGTGATGAGCCCGCGCGCGCTTGCGCTGTTCGAGAAGGCCGGCGCCATCGTCGATCACGCGACGCAGAACGTGCGCATCGGCCGCGAGCTGGTCGAGGAGGCGCTGAAGACGACGCGGCCGCTTTACACGCTGACGCCGCGCAATCCGGACCACCGGGTGGTCCTCGGCGGCAACAACATCAATTTCACGCTTGTCGCCGGCCCGCCAAACGTGCACGACCTGGAGCGCGGCCGGCGCGCCGGCAATCTGCGCGACTACCAGGATCTCGTACGGCTGGCGCAGCATTTCAATTGCATTACCATGATCGGCAACCAAGTGTGCGCGCCGGTCGAGCTGCCCGCCAATTCGCGCCATCTCGACACCTATTTCGCCAACCTGACGCTCACCGACAAGAGCTTCCACTGCACCTCGATCGGTCGGGGCAGGGCGCTCGACGGCATCTCGATGATGGCGATTTCGCGCGGCTTGACGCTGGAGCAACTCGCCCAAGATCCCGGCGTCACCACCATCATCTCCGTCAACTCGCCGCGCCGCTTCGACGACCAGATGGCGGAAGGCCTGATGACCATGGCCGAATATGGCCAGTCGGTCTGCGTCACGCCGTTCACGCTGATGGGCGCGATGAGCCCGGTGACGCTCGCCGGCGCGCTGGCGCAGCAGAACGCGGAGGCGCTTTTCGGGGTCGTGCTCACCCAGCTCGTCCGGCCTGGCGCGCCGGTCATGTACGGCGCCTTCACCTCCAATGTCGACATGAAGTCGGGTGCGCCGGCCTTCGGCACGCCGGAGAACACCAAGGCCAACATCGCATCCGGCCAACTGGCGCGGCGGTATAGGCTGCCTTACCGCACGACGCCCGGCTCCGCCTCCAACGCGGCGGATGCGCAGGGCGCTTACGAGACCATGATGGCGTTGTGGGGCGCGATCCTCGGCCACGGCAATCTGGTCTACCATGCCGCCGGCTGGCAGGAGGGCGGCCTGACGGCCTCGTTCGAGAAATTCGTCATCGATGTCGAATTGATCCAGCACATGATGGAATTCCTCAAACCCATTGAAGTGAATGACGGCGAGCTGGCGCTCGATGCACTCGGCAATGTGCCGACCGGCGGCCATTTCTTCGGCGAGCCGCACACGCTGGAACGTTACGCAACCGCCTTCTACCAGCCGATCCTGTCGAACTGGCAGAATTACGAGGCGTGGCAGGAGGCAGGCGGGCTCGACGCCACGCACCGCGCGACCAAGGTCTGGAAAAAGGCGCTTGAGGAATATCAGGAGCCGGCGATGGACCCAGCGCGGCGCGAGGAACTCGAGGCCTATATGGCGAAACGCAAGGAAGCGATCGGGAGCGGCGAGCCGTGAGGTACGGCGTCCCTTCCCACACAGAGGGGGGTGCTCCGTTGCCGTCGTGTCGATTCGCAATCTCTCTCCAACTCACTAAACGAGATACAAACTCATGAAATCCCATACGCGTGTCGCGGTCATCGGCGGTGGCGTCGTCGGCGCTTCCGTATTGTTCCATCTCGCCCGCCACGGCTGGACCGATGTCGTCCTGGTCGAGCGCAGCGAGCTCACCTCCGGCTCGACCTGGCATGCGGCGGGCGGCATGCACACGATCAACGGCGACCCGAACGTCGCTAAGCTGCAGAAATACACGATCGAGCTCTACAAGGAGATCGAGGAGCTGTCCGGGCAGGCGACCGGCGTGCATGTCACCGGCGGCGTGCTGCTCGCCGCGACCGAGGCGCGCATGGACTGGCTGCGCGGCGTGGTTGCCAAGGGGCGCTATCTCGGTCTCGACCTAGAGGAGATATCGGCCGAGGAGGCGGCGCGGCTGATGCCGCTGCTGGACCCGAAGCAGTTCGTCGGCGCGGTGCGCAATTCCGAGGACGGCCATCTCGACCCGTCCGGCGTGACCCATGCCTATGCCAAGGCCGCGCGCAAGCTCGGCGCCGAAATCTACCGGCACACGAAAGTCGAGGACCTCGTGCAGCGCGAGGACGGGCAGTGGCGCGTCATCACCGACAAGGGCGAGATCGTCGCCGAGCACGTCGTCAATGCCGGCGGGCTGTGGGCGCGCGAGATCGGCCGCATGGTCGGGCTCGAATTGCCGGTGCTCGCCATGGAGCACATGTACCTGATCACGGAGGACATGCCGGAAGTGGCCGAATGGAACCAGAAGACCGGGACGGAGATCATCCACGCGGTCGATTTCGACGGCGAACTCTATCTGCGCCAGGAGCGCGGCGGCATGCTGATGGGCACCTACGAGAAGGCCGGCAAGCCATGGTCGGAAAAGACGACGCCGTGGGATTTCGGCCATGAGCTTCTGGAGCCCGACATCGATCGCATCGCGCCGTCGCTGGAAGTCGGCTTCCGGCATTTCCCCGCGTTCCAGAAGACCGGGAGAAAGCAGATCATCAACGGGCCTTTCACCTTCGCGCCGGACGGCAACCCGCTGGTCGGCCCCATTCGCGGGCTGCGAGGCTTCTGGTCGGCCTGCGGCGTCATGGCCGGATTTTCGCAGGGCGGCGGCGTGGGGCTGGCGCTGTCGAACTGGATGATCGAGGGCGACCCCGGCTTCGACATCTGGGCGATGGACGTTGCGCGCTACGGCGACTGGGCGACCATGGCCTACACCAATGCCAAGGTGCGGGAGAACTATTCCCGCCGCTTCTCGATCCGCTTTCCCAACGAGGAACTGCTGGCCGGGCGGCCGCTCAAGACCTCGCCGATCTACGATCTGCTCTCGGCGCGCGGCGCGCAATGGGGCACGGCATTCGGCCTTGAAATCCCGCTCTGGTATGCGCCGGAAGGGGTGAAGGACGAATTCTCCTGGCGGCGCTCGACCGACTTCGAGCATGTGGCGCGTGAGGTGAGGGCGGTGCGCGAGGGCCTCGGGCTTTGCGAGACCACGTCCTTCGCCAAATACGAGGTGGAAGGCGAGGGGGCGGAAGCTTTCCTCGACCGCCTGCTCGCCTGCAGGCTGCCGAAGGCAGGGCGCATGGCGCTCGCACCGATGCTGAAGGAGGACGGTAAGCTGATCGGCGATTTTACGGTGGCCAATCTGGGCAGCAAATGGATGATCTTCGGCTCCGGCGTCGCCGAGGAATACCACATGCGCTGGTTCGAACAGCACCTGCCGGCCGACGGCTCGGTCCGCATCCGCGCCCGCGGCGTCGGCCTCACCGGCCTTGCTATTGCCGGCCCGCGCGCCCGCGACCTGCTGGCGAAGGTCACGGGCGAGGATGTCTCCAACGCCGCCTTCCCGTTCATGGCCATCCGCAAGATGCATGTCGGCATGGCGCCGGTGCTGGTCGGCCGCGTCTCCTATACAGGCGATCTCGGCTACGAGCTTTGGATCGAGCCCGAATACCAGCGCGCCGCGTTCAACGCGCTGGTCGCGGCCGGCGAGGAATTCGGCCTCGGCCTGTTCGGCAGCCGGGCGCTCAATGCGCTCAGGCTCGAAAAGAACTACGCTTCCTGGGCGCGCGAGTACCGGCCGATCTACGGTCCGCTCGAAGCCGGGCTCGACCGCTTCGTCGCCTATAACAAGGAGGCCGATTTCATCGGCAAGAAGGCCGCGCTGGAAGAACGCAGGCAGGGC
>JBQCFH010000469.1:0-3041 GCA_051959385.1 Rhizobiaceae bacterium
TTCTACGGCATCTGGTTCGCCGGTGCGGCCGCCGTGCCGATCAACGCCAAGCTGCATCCGAAGGAGGCGGCCTGGATCATCGAGAACTCGGAGGCCTCGTTGGTCTTCGCCAGCCGCGCGCTCGGCGAGGCCGTCGCCGCCCATCTGCCGGCTTGCGTCCGCGCCGTGGTCGAGTTCGGCGGCAAGGCGTGGCGCGACATGCTTGCCGCCGATCCGCTCTCCAGGCCGGCGCCGCGCGGCCGCGACGATCTCGCCTGGCTTTTCTACACTTCCGGCACCACCGGCAAGCCGAAGGGCGTGATGATCACCAACGGCAACATCCATGCCATGACGTTTTCCTATTTCACCGACGTGGATATGGTCGATCCCGGCGACGCCGCGCTCTATGCCGCGCCGATGTCGCACGGCGCCGGCCTTTACAATGTCCAGCACGTGCTGAAGGGCGCCCGCCACGTCGTCACCGAATCCGGCGGGTTCGAGCCCGAGGAGATATTCTCCTGCGCCAGTGGCCTGGGGCGGGTCCACATGTTCGCGGCGCCGACCATGGTGCGCCGGCTGGTCGATCACGCCAGGGCGTCCGGCTCGACCGGCGAGGGCATCCGCACCATCGTCTATGGCGGCGGGCCGATGTACCTCGCCGACATCGTCGAGGCGGTGGACGCGTTGGGCCCGCGCTTCTGCCAGATCTACGGCCAGGGCGAATCGCCGATGACGATCACGGCGCTGCCGCGCCATCTCGTCGCCGACCGCTCGCATCCGCGCTGGCGCGAGCGGCTGGCGAGCGTCGGCACCGCGCAGTCCTGCGTCGAGCTGTGCGTCGCCGACGGGGAAGGCCGGCCGCTGCCTGTCGGGGAGCCCGGCGAAATCCTGGTGCGCGGGGCGCCGGTCATGGCCGGCTATTGGCGGAACGCCGAGGCGAGCGCCGCCACGCTACGCGACGGCTGGCTATGGACCGGCGATATCGGCGTGCTCGACGAGGAAGGTTTCCTGACGCTCAAGGACCGCTCCAAGGACGTCATCATCTCCGGCGGCGCCAACATCTATCCGCGCGAGGTCGAGGAGGCGCTCCTGACGCATCCCGCCGTGCGCGAGGCGAGCGTGGTCGGCCGCCCCGATGCCGAATGGGGCGAGACTGTCGTCGCCTTCGTCGTGAAGGTTCCCGCCGCGCCCGTCGCCGAAGCCGATCTCGACCGCCACTGCCTCGATCGCATCGCTCGCTTCAAGCGGCCGAAGACCTATGTCTTCGTCGAGGCCCTGCCGAAGAACAATTACGGCAAGGTGCTGAAGACGGAGCTGCGCACCATGCTCCCGGCGATGAGCGCGCCGGGGTAGAGCATCCGTATTTCTACGATATTGCGGTATGGCGGCGGCCGATAGGATATTGCGCCCGCCGCATCATAGAAGAACATTGTCGAAGAGGATGCAGGGCATTGGGAGGATTTCCAGCCGAATCCGTACGATCGGACGGTCCGCCGTTGCGGCTGCCCATGAACGAGCCGCGCCCGGTCCGGGATCGCCTTGCGCCGTCTTCGGCAGCGCCGCATTCTGACTGAACGACTTCCAGGTGGAGGAGAACCGATGAAGAAAATCCTATCGACCCTTGCGCTGGCGAGCGCGCTTGCCCTCGGCGGCACGCTTGCGGCCAGCGCGCAGGACACTGTCAAGCTCGCGCTGGTGCAGGCGATCAGCAACAACCCGCTGCAGGTCTATGCCAAGCAGACGATCAACGGCTTCCAGCTCGGCCTCGAATACGCCACCAAGGGCACGATGACGGTCAAGGGCAAGAAGATCGAGGTCGTCGAGAAGGACACGCAGGCCAAGCCCGACATCGCCCGCTCGATGCTTTCGGAGGCCTATGCGGACGGCGCGCTCATCGCCATCGGCGGCACCTCGTCCGGCGCCACGACCGCCATGCTGCCGGTCGCCGCGGAGAACGAGAAGATCCTGCTCGTCGAGGCGGCCGTCGCCGATTCGCTGACCGGCCCCAACTCGAACAAATATATCTTCAAGACCTCTCGCAATTCGTCCATGGACATGCAGGCGCAGGCGATCGCGCTCAAGCCCGACAAGAACCTCTATCTCGCCACGCTCGCCCAGGACTACGCCTTCGGCCATGACGGCATCAATGCGCTGAAGGCAGCGCTCGAAGGCACCGGCGCCAATGTGGTGGACGAGGAATACATCCCCTTCAAGACCACCGACTTCACGGCGACCATCCAGCGCATGATCGATGCGCTGAAGGACAAGCCGGGCCGCAAGGTGATCTTCGTCAACATCGCCGGCATCGACGCCTTCACGCCGCTCACCCAGGCCGGGCTCGACCGCTACGGCATCGAGATTTCGACGGGCGGCTTCATCCTGCCGCAGCTGGCCTCGATCGCCAAGAAGCTGCCGGGCATCGAAGGCGCCATGTACTATCATTACCAGGCGCCGAAGAACCCCATCAACGACTGGCTGGTCAAAGAGCACGAGAAGCGTTTCGGCGAGCCGCCGGACTTCTTCACCTGCGGCGGCATGGCGGCGGCGATGGCCATCGTCAAGGCGCTCGAGACCGCCGACAAATGGGACACGGACACGCTGATCAAGACGATGGCCGGCATGACCTGGGACACGCCCAAGGGCCCCATGACCTTCCGCCCGCAGGACCATCAGGCGCTGCAGGACATGTTCATGTACAAGATGAAGGTCGATCCGAATGCCAAATATGCGGTGCCGGAAGTGGTCCGCGTCATCAAGGCGGACGAGATGAAGATCCCGGTCGGCCGCGACGACACGAAGTGAGGGAGCGGCAGTCGGCAACCGGTGATGGGCAGTAGGGAAACCGCTTCGGAGACCTTGCCGCTCTTCTTTCCGACTGCCGACTGCCCGCTGCCGACTGCCGAGCCATGTCTTCTCTCCGCACCGAAAACCTGACCATCCGCTTCGGCGGGCACGCGGCGGTGAACGGCGTCTCCTGCGCCTTCCGCCCTGGAGAGCTCACCGTCATCGTCGGTCCCAACGGCGCCGGCAAGACGACGTGGTTCAACCTCGTTTCCGGCCAG
>JBQCFH010000470.1:0-7176 GCA_051959385.1 Rhizobiaceae bacterium
CTCGGCGCCGGCGAGCCGGACTTCGACACGCCCGACAACATCAAGAACGCGGCGATCGAGGCGATCCGGCGCGGCGAGACCAAGTATCCGCCGGTCTCCGGGATTCCGCCGCTGCGCGAGGCGATCGCACGGAAGTTCAAGCGCGAGAACAACCTCGACTACAAGCCGGAGCAGACCATCGTCGGCACCGGCGGCAAGCAGATCCTGTTCAACGCGCTGATGGCGACCGTCAACCCCGGCGACGAGGTAGTGATCCCCCGCCCCTATTGGGTGAGCTACCCGGAAATGGTGGCGATCTGCGGCGGCACGTCGGTCTATGCCGAGACCTCCATCGACAACGGCTTCAAGCTGACGCCGCAAGCCCTTGAGAAGGTCATCACGCCGAAGACCAAGTGGCTGATCTTCAACTCGCCGTCGAACCCGTCGGGCGCGGCCTATACCGAGGCGGAGTTGCGGGCGGTCGCCGACGTGCTTCTCAAGCATCCGAACGTCTGGGTGCTGACGGATGACATGTACGAGCACCTGACCTATGGCGATTTCACCTTCCGCACCATCGCCGAGGTTGAGCCCAGGCTCTACGAGCGCACGCTCACCATGAATGGCGTGTCGAAGGCCTATGCCATGACCGGTTGGCGCATCGGCTATGCGGCCGGTCCGATCCATCTCATCAAGGCGATGGACATGATCCAGGGCCAGCAGACCTCCGGCGCGTGCACGATCGCGCAATGGGCGTCGGTAGAGGCGCTGAACGGGCCGCAGGATTTCGTGGCGAAGAACAAGGCGGTGTTCCAGAATCGCCGCGATCTCGTCGTCTCGATGCTGAACCAGGCGCGCGGCATCAATTGTCCGGTGCCGGAAGGGGCATTCTACGTCTATCCTTCCTGCGCGGCGCTGATTGGCAAGAAGGCGCCGTCCGGCAAGAAGATCGAGACCGACGAGGATTTCGTCACCGAGCTTCTGGAAACGGAAGGCGTCGCGGTGGTGCACGGCTCGGCCTTCGGGCTCGGGCCGAACTTCCGCATCTCCTACGCCACCTCGGAGGAACTGCTGGAAGAGGCCTGCATCCGCATCCAGCGCTTCGCGGGAAGCCTCGAGTAGCACCCCGGCCAGAGGGAGGAGGGCGGAGAACCCGGCCTTCCGATCCCACCGATACAAAGTCTGGACTAGCCGGCCGTTTCCGCCGGGCCTAGAGTGGAGAACGTCCGCCGCGCATAGAAAAGCGGCGGACGGCCGCGCAGGCATGTTTGCCGCTCGCATTTGACCGGATTGCTGCGATCGGCACGACAGAGCGGCTGCTTGCTGACATGGCGAAAGGGCACGCCTGTGCCGTCCGCCGCCTCGCATGACCGGGCCCCGGGGGCAGATCAGATGAGGAAAACATGCCAATATTTCTCGACCGCCATGAAATGCACGGCGAGACCGCAGCCGACGTGGCCGCCGCACATCTGAAGGATCTGGAGATACAGGACCAGTACGGCGTCCGGTATCTGACCTACTGGTTCGACGAGCCGCGTGGATCAACGTTCTGCCTGGTTGATGCGCCGAATATCGAAGCCGCCAAAAAGGTGCATGAACTTGCTCACGGCCAGGTGGCGAGCGAGTTCATAGAAGTTGATCTATCGGCCGTGGAGGCTTTTCTCGGCCGCATCACCGACCCTGCCGGACACCGCCACGGGGGCCGGCCGGTCATGGATGCGGCGCACCGCACGATCATGTTCACCGACATCGTCGATTCCACCGGCATGACGGCGCGGCTGGGCGACGCGCGCGCCGTCGAGATGGTGCGGGCGCACGATTCCATCGTCCGCCGCTCGCTGCGCGAAACCGGCGGGCGCGAGGTGAAGCATACGGGCGACGGGCTGATGGCCTCATTTCCGCATGCGACGAACGCGGCGGATTGCGCCCGCGCGGTTCAGCGCGCCATCGAGGCGTTCAATCGGGAGAGCGCGGAGGCTCTGCGGGTCAGGATCGGCATCCATGCCGGTGAGCCGATCGAGGACAGCAACGATTTGTTCGGCTCGACCGTCCAGATGGCGGCCCGGCTTTGCAAGGAGGCCGCGCCGTCCGCCATCCTCATCTCGGAGGAGGTCCGCGCCGCGCTGGCCGACGACACCGATTTCAGGATACTGGGCCAGAGCGTCCTGAAGGGCTTTCCCCAGCCCGTCGCGCTTTATGAACTCGTCTGGAGCTGAGCTCCCGCCTGCCGGCGATGGGCAGAATGCCGCCGACCCGGCGCTTCGCCTGCTTGAGACCGGTCTGCGCCCGGCTTGCCGATCCCCCGGCCCGGCGCGATGGTACTACGTCCGCGCCTGATCCGGACGCGGCGCATACGCTGGGAGGAGGCGGTCATGGCATTCTGGAAGAGCATCGCGGCGGCAGTGGGCATGGCGGCATTGGGAGCGACGGCCGCGTGGGCGGCGGACCGGCCGATCGTCTTCGTCCATGGCGACAGCGACAATGCCGGCCTGTGGATGGTCCAGATATGGCGGTTCGAATCGAACGGCTATCCGCGCGACCTGCTCTTCCCCGTCGATCTCAAGCACCCGCAGGCGCGCAGCGACGACGCGGTACCGGAGGAGAACCGCTCCTCGACGACCGACGTAGCGAGCGAGCTTGCCGGCGATGTCGCGCGGGTGCTCATCACCACGAAGTCCGACAAGGTCGATTTCGTCGCCAATTCGCGCGGTTGCCAGACGACGCGTAACTATCTGAAGAACGGCGGCGGCAAGTATATCGCCGATACGATCGTGCTGACCGGCTGCGTCTACCACGGCGTCTTCAACAATCCGAATGGCGCGCTCGGCTCCGAATATAACGGCATGGGCAAATTCCTGACCCAGCTCAATTCGGGATCGGAGGTCGAGGACGGGGTGAAGACCTATACGATCCGTTCGGAGAAGTACGACCTCTACAACCAGCCGATGGGCGACTTCATCGGCATGGCGGGCAAGCCGATCGGCGGGAAATATACCGGGCCCGAACTCAAGGGCGCGACCAATATCGTGCTGCCGGGCATTGTCGATCACCGCGGCACGGCCTATTCGCCGGAAGCCTTCAAGGTGATCTATAAGGCGATCACCGGCAAGGACGCGGCAACGACCGACGTCAAGCCGGAGGAGCATCCGGTGCTCGACGGCAAGGTTTCGGGCTGGGTGAACGGCTCGCCGACCAATGTGCCGCTCGCCGGCGCCAAGGTCGAGATCTTTAAGACCGATGCAAAGACCGGCGAACGCATGGGCGAGGCGGTTCACACGAAGATTGTCGGCCAGGACGGCATGTGGGGCCCCTTCACGGCCGATCCGAAGCAGACCTATGAATTCGTCGTCACGGCCGAGGGCTATCCCGTCCAGCACATCTACCGTTCCCCCTTTCCGCGCAGCTACGGCTATGTAAATCTGCGGCTGTACCCGAAGGAAGGGCCGGAGCTCCAGTCGAAGTCGCATGTCGGCATGATGCGTCCGCGCGGCTATATCGGCGCCGAGCGCGATACCGTCACCTTCAACGGCGAGAAGGCGGATGTGCCGCCCGGCGAGGTGCCGCATGTGTGGAAAGTGTTCAAGACCTTCGATGACGCGACGCCGCGCACCGTCGTCGGATCGCTCAATGGCGAGACGATCGCGGCCCGGACGTGGCCGAGCGACGGCAACAATGTCTGGATCGAACTGACCTATTGATACCGGCGCGGAGCAGGGCCGCTGCCGGACTGCGGAACGCCGCCATTGACCAGGCGTTTTGATCCATGGTGGACCAAAGAGACGATCTGGCCGAAGCCCGTGCCGTCTACGCCCGTGAGACCGTCCGTGAAGGCGGCTCGACGGACCCGCGGCTGGAACGCGCATTCGAGCTCGTTCCGCGCGAGCTCTTCGTCGGCCCGCCGCCGTGGCGGATAATAGACGTTCGCGAAGGCCACGAAGAGCTCACCGGCGATCCGCAACGGCTCTATCGCGATGCGCTGGTGGTCCTGGACGAGGCCAAGGGCATCAACAATGGCGAGCCGGCGCTGCACGCCGCCTGGATGGACGCGGTCGCTCCGAAGCCCGGCGAGACCGCATCGCACATCGGCGCCGGGACTGGCTACTACTCGGCCATTCTGAGCGTGCTGCTTCTGCCGGACGGCAAGGTATATGCCTTCGAGATCGAACCGGCGCTGGCCGAGCGCGCCCGGCTGAACCTCGCAGCATTCCCCGACGTGGAAGTGATCGCGGGAGACGCGACCTCGCTTCCCCTCCCCGCCTCGGACATCATCTATGTCAATGCCGGCGTCGTCGCTCCTCCTGTCGCCTGGCTTCGCGCGCTGAAGCCCGGCGGACGCCTGATCTTCCCGTGGCGGCCGTCCGAGGCGGTCGCGCTTGCCGTGCTCGTCACGCGAAACGAGGGCGGCTTCGGTTTCAAGTCGCTGATGCCGTCCTATTTCATCCCATGCGTCGGCACCTCTCTCGCGGACGAAGCGACGAAGCTGCCATCGCGGAAGGATGCCATGCGCACCCGCTCGATCCGGCTCCAGGCCGAAGAAGCGCCCGACGAAACGGCCACCGCGATCGTCGGCGAGGTCTGGTTCTCATCGGAGCCGGTCGCGGAATAGCTTTCTTATAGTCGGCGAAGCTCTCCCCTTGCCCTTGCCGCAAAGCCGTGTGACGATGCCCTGACGACGGGACCGAAGGGCCCGAGCAAGGGACCGAACCTCCCGCCGCGCGACGGCCGCCTGGCCGGCCGCCCCTCAACCGCAAACGCGTGAGAGGAGGTCGGGCATCATGGGTAAACGCGCGGGCGGAAGACGCCAGGGACCGAAATGCGTCGCCATCATCGGTCCCTTTGCCAGCGGCAAGACAACACTTCTCGAGGCGATCCTCGCCCGCACCGGGGCGATCCCCAAGCAGAGTCCTGTCGGATCGGGCAATACGGTCGGCGACCACTCGGCCGAGGCGCGCGCCCACGCTATGAGCGTCGAGGCTGCGATCGCCACCACCACCTTCATGGGCGAGCAGATGACCTTCGTCGACTGCCCCGGCTCGATCGAATTCGCCTATGAGGCGGTGCCGGTCCTTTCGGCCTGCGATGTCGCGGTCGTCGTGGCGGAAGCGGACGAGAAGAAGATCCCGGCCCTTCAGCTCATCCTGCGCCAGCTCGACGATCTCGGCGTGCCGCGCATGCTTTTCCTGAACAAGGTGGACAAGACCGACGCCGGCGTGCGGGACACGCTGAAGATGCTGCAGCCCGCCTCCAGCACGCCGCTGCTTCTGCGCCAGATCCCGCTCCGCAAGGACGGCATCGTCATCGGCTCGATCGATCTCGCGCTCGAGCGCGCCTACATCTACCGCGAGCATGCCGAGAGCGAGATCGCCGCCATCCCGGACGACGACAAGGCGCGCGAGATCGAGGCGCGTTTCTCCATGCTGGAGACCCTGGCCGATCATGACGACCAGCTGATGGAGCAGCTGCTGGAGGAGATCGAGCCGCCGCGCGACGCCGTCTTCGACGACCTCGCCGCCGATCTGCGCGAGGGCGCGGTCACACCGGTCCTGATCGGCTCGGCCGAGCACGGAAACGGCATTCTGCGGCTTCTGAAGGCGATCCGCCATGACGCGCCCGACGTCGAGGTGACGCGGGCGCGCCTCGGCATTGGCGGCGCCGCCAGCGTCATCCGCGTGATGAAGACGATCCATACCTCGCATGGAGGCAAGCTTTCGGTCGCGCGCCTGCTCGCCGGACCGCTCTCCGACGGCGCCGAGCTCTGGCTGCCGAGCGGCAATTCGGCCAAGGTCTCCGGCCTTTACCACATGCTCGGCAAGGACCAGATCAAGATCGCCTCGGCCAAGGAAGGCGAGACTGTCGCGATCGGCAAGATCGACGAGGCGAAAACCGGCGATGCGCTGAGCACCGTGAAGGGCGGCGTTTCGGTCGAGCCCATCCCTGCCCCGGCGCCGCCCGTCTATGCGCTGGCGCTCAGGCCTCGCGAGCGCAAGGACGAGGTCAAGATGTCCTCGGCGCTGCAGAGGATCGGCGAGGAGGATCCCTCGCTCTCGCTCGAGCACCACCAGGACTCAGCCGAGACGGTCCTTTCCGGCCATGGCGAAATGCATCTGAGGGTCGCCATCGAGCGGCTGGAAGGAAAATACCAGATACCCGTCGAGGCCCACGCCGCGCAGATTCCCTACCGCGAGACCATCCGCAAGGGCACGCAGCAGCGCGGCCGCCACAAGAAGCAGTCCGGCGGTCATGGCCAGTTCGGCGACGTGGTGCTGGAGATCAAGCCGCTGCCGCGCGAAAGCGGCTTCCAGTTCACCGACACCATCACCGGCGGCGTCGTGCCGAAGCAGTACATCCCTTCGGTCGAGACCGGCGTGCGCGATTTCCTGAAGTCGGGACCGCTCGGCTTCCCCGTCGTCGATATCGCCGTCAACCTGTCGGACGGCTCGTACCATTCAGTCGATTCATCCGATATGGCGTTCCAGATGGCGGCGAAGCTCGCCATGAAAGAAGGCATGGCGGCCTGCTCGCCGGTCCTGCTCGAGCCGGTCATGAAGGTCGAGATCGCCACGCCGTCGGATGCCACCGCGAGGATCACGGCGCTCATCCCGCAGCGGCGCGGCCAGATCCTGGGCTACGACTCCCGCCCCGGCTGGCCGGGCTGGGACGTCGTCGAGGCCATGATGCCGCAGGCCGAGATCGGCGACCTGATCATCGAGCTTCGCTCGGCGACGGCCGGGGTGGCGAGCTTCGTGGCGAAGTTCGACCACATGGCGGAACTGACGGGCCGGCTGGCGGACGATGTGCTGAACAAGGCGGCTACAGGAAAAGCGGCGTAAGCAGCAAGCTGGACCAAATTTTCGAAGGGCTGTGGCATAGAGGTTGCTCTCGGCCACGGCCTCTTTCGTTGCTGTTTTCGTCGCGAATTGCAGCCGCCGCGGCCGTGAAAACCGAAGCTGCGCCGCATCGCCCGGCGATCGACCGGCGCGGATAGATGTGCCGATTCGACAGGCATCTGCTGCCACGGGCGCAAGTGTGCGGGGCCGAGCACACGGACAGAAAACCCAAAGAATATCCGGAATTTAGCCAACAAAAAAGCCGGATCGCGAAGACCCGGCTAAGTTGAATTGGAAGCGCTGTTTCCAGCTAAACCTCCAGAGGGGAACACTCGACGGACGCTAATGGGAGGAGGAACGCGTCCGTGAGATG
>JBQCFH010000471.1:0-11074 GCA_051959385.1 Rhizobiaceae bacterium
ACCGAAAACCTGACCATCCGCTTCGGCGGGCACGCGGCGGTGAACGGCGTCTCCTGCGCCTTCCGCCCTGGAGAGCTCACCGTCATCGTCGGTCCCAACGGCGCCGGCAAGACGACGTGGTTCAACCTCGTTTCCGGCCAGCTGACGCCGACCGAAGGCCGCATCTTCAAGGAGGGCGTCGACATCACGCGCCTGTCGCCATCCGCTCGCGCCAAGGGCGGCATTGGCCGCGCTTTCCAGCTCACCAACCTCTTCCCGCGCCTCACCGTGCTGGAGAATGTCCGCCTCGCCGTGCAGGCGCGTCACGGCATCGGCCCGCGCGCCTTTCGCCCGGCCCGCGCCTATCGCGACATTGCGACGCTGGCCTATGCCCATCTCGAGACGACCCGCCTCGCCGGCCTCGCCGATCTTCCGGCAGCCGCCCTGCCGCATGGCGACCAGCGGAAACTGGAAGTCGCGCTGCTGCTCGCCATGGAGCCGGATGTCTTCATGTTCGACGAACCGACCGCCGGCATGAGCGTCGACGAGGCGCCGGTCATCCTCGATTTGATCGCCGATATAAAGAAGGATCGGCAGAAGACGATCCTGCTCGTCGAGCACAAGATGGATGTCGTCCGCGCGCTGGCCGACCGTATCGTCGTGCTGCACAATGGCGAGCTCGTGTCCGACGGCGCGCCCGACGCGGTGATGGCGCTGCCGGTGGTGCGCGAAATCTATCTCGGCCTGCCGCCCGAGGAGCAGGCGGCATGAGCGGCTCCATCCTGCGCCTCGACGGCGTCCATACCGATATCGGCCAGTACCGGGTGCTGCACGGTGTCACGCTCGACGTGCCCGAGGGCGGCGTCTATGTGCTGCTCGGCCGCAACGGCGCCGGCAAGACGACGACGCTCAGGACCATCATGGGCCTGTGGCGCGCCCGCGCAGGCGCCATCGTCTTTCGCCATCATGACATCACCGCCCTGCACACGGCCGAGATCGCCCGGCTCGGCATAGCCTACGTGCCCGAGAACATGGGTATTTTCGGCGGCCTCACCGTCGAGGAGAACATGCGGCTCGCATCCGCGAATGGGCGCTTCGACCGCACCCGGCTCGAACGCATCCACGATCTCTTCCCCGCCATCCGGCAGTTCTGGGACAAGCCGGCCTGGGCGCTTTCCGGCGGCCAGAAGCAGATGCTCGCCATTTCGCGGGCCATCATAGAGAAGCGCGACCTGATCCTCATCGACGAGCCGACCAAGGGCCTGGCGCCCTCCATCATCCGCGCCATGATCGAAGCCTTCCGCGAGATTGCCCGGGAAACCACGATCCTGCTCGTCGAACAGAATTTCCTCTTCGCCTCCTCGCTTGGCAGCGGCGTCTCGGTCATCGACGACGGCCGCATCGTGCATGATGGCGCGATGGCCGCGCTCGCCGCCGACGAGGGTCTGCAGACGCGCCTGCTCAGCCTGTCCATGGCCGCCCACCAGTAGGAGATCGCGTTGCGCCTCGCCGACAAGATCGCGCCTTCGTTCGAGAAGCTCGGCGGCGTCTATGCGCTGCCGGTCGTCCTCATGCTCATCGCCCTGCCGCTCGTCGGCTCCGTCTCTTCCTGGACGACACTGACCATCGCCGGACTGGCCATGGGCATGATGATCTTCCTGATGACCTCCGGCCTCAGCCTCGTCTTCGGCCTGATGAACGTGCTGAATTTCGGCCATTCGGCCTTCATCTCCTTCGGCGCCTTCATCGCCGCCTCCGTGCTCACGGGTCTTTCGGCCTGGGTCGGAGTGCACTCCGTGGGGCTCAACCTGCTCGCGCTGTTCGCGGCAATCGCGGCGGCGTCGCTCTTCGGCCTCGTGGCCGGCGTCGTCTTCGAACATCTCATCATCCGTCCCGTCGCCGGCGATCATCTGAGGCAGATCCTGATCACCATGGGCGCGCTCATCGTCTCCGAGGAGCTTGTCCGCGCCATCTGGGGCGACAACCCGATCACCGTGGCGCGGCCGGCGGCCCTGAACGGCATCTTCGTCGTCGGCGGCGCCTCGATCGAAATTTACCGGATCTTCGCCTTCTGTCTCGGCCTCGCCGTGTTCGTCGGCCTTTACCTCGTCCTCAACCGCACACGGATCGGGCTCCTGATCCGCGCCGGAGTGGAGAACCGCGAGATGGTGGAGGCGCTCGGCTTCCGCATCGAGCGCCTCTTCGTCGGCGTGTTCATGGTCGGCTCGGCGCTTGCCGCGATGGGCGGGGCCATGTGGGCGGGCTATCAGGGCACCATCACCGGCTCGCTCGGCAGCGAGATGCTGATCCTCATCACCATCGTCGTCATCATCGGCGGGCTCGGCTCCATCGAGGGCTCGCTGCTCGGCGCGCTTCTGGTCGGACTGCTCGGCAACTACGTCGCCTTCCTATTTCCGAAACTGTCGCTCGCCTCCAACATGCTTTTGATGATGGCGGTGCTGCTGTGGCGGCCCTGGGGCCTCAAGCCGGCGGTGAAATCATGACCGACGCAGCGACGGCACGGGACCTTTCCTCGACAGCGGCTCGCGCCCGCCCGACGGCGGGCAGGGTGGCGCTCTTCGCCGTCGTCGCCCTGATCGGGCTGCTCCTGCTTTTCGCGCCTTTCGTATTCTCCGACGTGCGCTCGACGCAGGTGGCCGCGCGCATCTGCGTCTTCGTCGTGCTTGCGGCGAGCTACGATCTCCTGATCGGCTATACCGGCATCGTCTCCTTCGCCCACACGATGTTCTTCGGCATGGGCGCCTATGGCGCGGCGATGGGCCTGAAATTCGGCGGACCCGACTGGGGGCATCTTCTGCTCGGCAGCGGCGCCGGCATTCTTGCCGCCGCGCTTCTGGCCGCGCTGATCGGGCTCCTGTCGCTCCGGGTGAAGGCCCTCTTCTTCGCCATGGTCACGCTCGCCGCGGGCTCCGTCATGATGGTGCTCGCCTCGCAGCTCACCAGCCTCACCGGCGGCGAGGACGGGCTCGTCTATTCGACCCCGCGCCTTTTCAAGCCGGCCATGAAGCTCGTCGCCGGCGCCGACGGCGAGGCGGCGCGCCTCCTCGGCGTGCCGCTCGACGGCCGGCTGGCGCTCTACTATTTCGTCTTCCTCGTCTGCCTGGTCGTCCTTTTCCTTCTCGCCCGCATCGTGCGCTCTCCTCTCGGCACGGTGCTCGAGGCGATCCGCGAGAACGAGCTGCGCGCCGAGGCGATCGGCTACCGCGTCGTCGCCTACCGCACGGCCGTATTCGTCATCGCCGCGATCGCCGCGGCCGTGGCTGGCATCGTCTGGGCGGTGTGGCTGCGCTACACCGGACCCGATACCACGCTCTCCTTCGACATCATGATCGACATCCTCCTGATGGTGGTGATCGGCGGCATGGGCACCATGTACGGCGCCGTCGTCGGCGTCGTGGTGATGAGCCTCGCCCAGTCCTACCTGAAGGATGTCATGGCCGCCGCGGCCGGCGCGACCGCCGGCGTGCCCGTCCTGCCGCATCTGCTCGATCCCGACCGCTGGCCGCTCTGGCTCGGCCGTCTCTTCATCCTGCTCGTCCTCTTCTTCCCCGCCGGCATAGCCGGCACGCTCATGAAAAAAGGAAGCCGGCCATGACTTCGCGCTCCACCTATGTGCCGGCGGCCGGCTTCGAGATGCACGTGACCGAGTGGGGCGATCCGCAGAACCCGCCGCTCATCATGTGGCACGGGCTGGCGCGCACCGGCCGCGATTTCGACGAGGCGGCGGAAGCGCTATCCGACACCTATTTCGTGCTTTGCCCGGATACGCTCGGCCGCGGCCTGTCGAGCTGGGCGAAGGATCCGGCGGTCGACTACTCCTATGATGTCTTCGGCGACACCGCGATCGCGATGCTCGACCACTACGATATCGGCGACGTGCGCTGGATAGGCACCTCGATGGGCGGCCTGATCGGCGTCACCCTTGCCGGCGGCAGGCTGAAGGGCCGCATCACCCATCTCGCCATCAACGATATCGGCCCGGAGGTTCCCAGGGAGGGTACCGGCCGGATCGCCTCCTATGTCGGCAATCCGCCGGTCTATGACACGCTCTCCGAACTGGAGGGCTGGCTGCGCAAGAACTACGCGCCCTTCGGCGAGAACACCCCCGAATTCTGGCGGCGCATGACGGACACGTCCTGCAGGCGTACCGACGACGGCCGCGTCACGGTCCATTACGATCCGAAGATCGTGATGCAGCTCACCCATCAAAAGGCGGACCTCGATCTCTGGCCCGCCTATGACGCCATCATCGCCAAAACGCTTCTCGTGCGCGGCGAGAGCTCCGACGTGCTGCCGCAGCGCGTGGCCGATGAGATGCGCCGGCGCGGGCCGAAGCCGGAACTCCATGTGGTCAGGGGCTGCGGCCACGCTCCGACGCTTGCAAGCGCAGGAGAGATCGCCCTGCTGCGAACCTTCCTGGCAAGCTGATCGCTTACGCCGCCCACTCGGTCGACAGCAGTTTTTCGATATCGGGGACGGAGTGGCTGGTGAGCGTCTTCGGCGCTTCGCCGACCACGCGCGCCTCGACTTCCTTGTGCAGCTTCTTGCGCATCTCGCCCAGCACCTGCGGCGGCGCGACGAGGAAAATGTGCTCGAAATCGCCGCGATGCGCCATCGTGTAGAGCCGCTCCGCGATTTCATCCGCGAAACGCTCCTTGGCGATGGCGTGCCAGTCGGTGTCCGCCACCGCGCTGCGATGCGCGCTCGGTCCGTCGCTCAGCCGGCCGGGGCGGTCCGTCCCTTGGTCCCGCGTGGCCGGGTTCTCCTCATGGAGTTCGCGCACGACCTGCAGGTTGGGGTATTCCGCGTCGCCTTCGTTACGCAGGAACAATGCCTTCTCGCCGTCGGCGACGAGCACCCAAATCCCATGTTTCAACCGCTGGCCAGCCATGTGAGAACTCCTTGATCGAGAAAACGCCTCCGCCCCGCCCGATGCCGTAAGCCCACCGGCCAAACGCGCGGACGAAGAATTGTGTTCCTGATCGTTTCCGGCCTGGCTGCGGCTCGTGGATTGCTTTTCTCGCCATAAGCCTCGCCGAGAAAAACGGTTTGCATCGCAGCATGAACGGCGCGAGGCCGTTTCTTCCAGCAAGGGGCAAGAGCGGCGAAAATCCTGCATCTTCGAAGGATTTTAGCCGCCATGGCCCATGTCGATCCGAAGCTCGCCGCCTTTCCCGTCTTCATGCGGGTCGAAGGCCGTGCCGTGGTCATTGTCGGCGGCGGCGAGGAGGCGCTCGCCAAGGCGCGGCTTCTGGCGCAGTCGAGCGCCGAGCTTCTGATCGTTGCCGAGGAGCCCGAGGAAAGCCTGGCCGAATGGGCCGCAGCGCACGGCGTGCGCATTGTTCAGGAGGCATATGACGCCTCGCATTTGGCGGGAGCCGCCCTGATCTTCGCGGCGAGCGGCGATGAAGCCCGCGACCGCCGCGTCGTTGCCGACGCCCGCGCCGCCGGCATTCCGGTCAACGCCGTCGATCGTCCCGAACTCTGCGATTTCTTCACCCCGGCGCTGGTCAACCGCGCGCCCGTCGCCGTCGCTATCGGCACGGAAGGCGCCGGTCCGGTGCTGGCGCAGATGATCCGAGCCCGGATCGACCAGCTTCTGCCGCCTTCGCTCGGAAGGCTGGCGCGTCTCGCCATATCCTATCGCGGCGTCGTCGAGCGCGTGCTGCCGAAGGGCGCCGTGCGCCGCCGCTTCTGGAAAGAGTTCTTCGCCGGCGCGCCCGCTCGCGCCGTCGAGGCTGGCGCCGACGAACGCGCCGCGCGCGCCGTCGCCGATCTCATCCGCGGCCAGGGCGCCTCCGTAGGCCATGTCGCGCTGGTCGGCGCCGGGCCGGGCGCGGAGGATCTGCTGACCTTGCGCGCTCAGCGCCTGCTCATGGAAGCCGACGTTATCGTCCATGACGCGCTCGTGCCCGAAGCCATCGTGTCGATGGGCCGCCGCGACGCCGAGCGCATCGCCGCCGGCAAGCGCAAGGGCTGCCACTCCAAGAGCCAGTCGGAGATCAACGCGCTGCTGGTAGCTCTGGCGCGCGCAGGCAAGCGCGTCGTGCGCCTGAAATCCGGCGATCCGCTGATCTTCGGCCGCGCCGGCGAGGAGATGCAGGCGCTGCGCGATGCCGGCGTTTCCTATGAGCTCGTGCCGGGCGTCACCGCCGCCTTCGCGGCCGCCGCCGATTTCGAGCTGCCGCTGACGCTCCGCGGCGTCGCCTCTTCCATGGTGTTCACCACCGGCCACGATCTGAAGGGCAACGCCCTGCCGGACTGGGCGAAGCTCGCCATAGGCGGCGCGACGGTGGCCGTCTATATGGGCCGCTCGATCGCGGCGGAAGTCGCCACCCATCTTATCGCCGCCGGGCTGTCGCCGGATACCGCGGTCGCCGTCGTCGAGAACGCCAGTCTCGGCCACCGCGCCATGTTCCACGGAACCCTGGCCGACCTGCCCTCGCTGCAGGAACGCACCGAGCTGACCGGCCCGGTCATGACCATCATCGGCGACGCCGTCGCCGGCGCCAATTTCAGCCGCTCCGAGCCGCTCGCCGCCTGGCGTGGGGCGGCGGCCATTGTCAGGGAAGACGCACGATGAAGATTCTCGCCGCCAACAGGCTTCGCGACGGAGAAGCCGTCTGGTTTTCGACCGCCCTCGGCTGGGTGAAAAGGATAGACGAGGCCGAGATCGCCTCCGACAAGGCGGCCGAGGAGCGGCTCGCCGCCGCCGGTCAGGCCGGCAAGCGCAATAACGAGATCGTCGATCCGGAACTGATCGAGGTCGAGATCGTCGACGGCCTCGTGCGGCCGATCCGGCTGCGCGAGCGCATCCGCGCCGCCGGCCCCACTATCCGCCCCGATCTCGGCAAGCAGGCCCGCCCGGATTATTCCGCCGCCGCCTGAAGTGCCGGCTCCGTAAGGAACAAGGTCCCGCAAGGAACGCCCCAGATGTACCGCTACGATGAGTTCGATCGTGAATTCGTGACCTCCCGCGTCGCCCAGTTCAGCGACCAGGTCGAGCGCCGCCTGGCCGGCGAGATCACCGAGGAGCAGTTCAAGCCGCTGAGATTGATGAACGGCGTCTATCTCCAGCTCCACGCCTATAGGCTGCGCGTCGCCATTCCCTACGGCACGCTTTCCTCCCGGCAGCTCAGGATGCTGGCGCATATCGCCCGCACTTACGACCGGGGCTACGGTCATTTCACCACGCGCCAGAACATGCAGTTCCATTGGCCGGCGCTGGCCGACATCCCGGCCGCGCTTGCCGATCTCGCCTCGGTGGAGATGCATTCGATCCAGACCAGCGGCAACTGCATCCGCAACGTCAGCGCCGACCATTTCGCCGGCGCCGCCGCCGATGAAGTGGCCGATCCGCGCCCCTACGCCGAGATCCTGCGGCAATGGTCGTCAGTGCATCCGGAATTCATCTTTCTGCCGCGCAAGTTCAAGATCGCGCTGACCGGCGCTGAGCGCGACCGTGCCGCGATCAAGACCTACGACATCGGACTGCATCTGAAGAAGGACGCGGAAGGCCGGCTCGGCTTCGCCGTCTGGGTCGGTGGCGGCCAGGGCCGCACGCCGCTTCTCGCCAAGAAGATCCGGGATTTCCTGCCCGAACAGCACCTGCTTTCCTACATCACGGCCATCATGCGCGTTTACAATCTCTATGGCCGCCGCGACAACAAATGGAAGGCGCGCATCAAGATCCTCGTCCACGAGACCGGCGCCGAGGAGTTCGCCCGCCAGGTCGAGGCGGAATGGGAAAAGCTGAAGGACAGCGATCTCAGGCTCGCCGACGCCGACATCCGCGCCATCGAGGCCTATTTCGCGCCGCCGCCGCTGGTCGACCGGCCCGAGGGCGACGAGGCCGTGCGCCTGGCGCGGCTCGATTCCAAGTCCTTCTCCGACTGGCTCGACCACAACGTCTTCACCCATCGTCACCCCGATTATGCTTCCGTGACCATTTCGCTGAAGGGCATCGGCGAGACGCCCGGCGACATTTCCGACAGCCAGATGGAGGCGGTTGCCGACCTCGCCGAGAAGTACGGCTTCGACGAGGCCCGCGTCAGCCACGAGCAGAACCTTGTCCTGCCGCATGTGGCGCGCGCCGATCTCAAGGCCGTCTATGACGGGCTGGTCGAGATCGGCCTAGCGACGGCGAATATCGGCCTCATCACCGACATCATCGCCTGCCCGGGCCTCGACTACTGCTCGCTCGCCAATGCGCGCTCGATCCCCGTCGCCCAGGAGATTTCGCGCCGCTTCGCCTCGCCGGAGCGCCAGGCCGAGATTGGCGAACTGAAGATCAAGATGTCGGGCTGCATCAATGCCTGCGGACACCATCATGTCGGGCATATCGGCATATTGGGCGTCGAGAAGAAGGGCGCCGAGCTTTACCAGGTGACGCTCGGCGGCTCCGGCGACGAAAACGCCTCGCTCGGCGAGATCGTCGGCCGCGGCTTCGGCCCCGACGAGATCGTCGACGCCGTCGAGACGATCGTCGACACGTATCTGGCGATACGCTCCGACAAGTCCGAGACCTTCCTCGAGGCATACCGCCGCACCGGTCCCGCGCCTTTCAGGGAGGCGCTCTATGGACGCGAAGCAAAGGCCGCTTGAGGCCGAGATCGAGGCGCTGGAGGAGGCGGTCGATCTCGAAACCCGCTTCGGCCACTGGAAGGCGGAAGCGCTGGTCGAACTCGCGATCCGCCGCTTTGCCGGCGGCATTGCGGCGGTGTCCTCCTTCGGCGCGGATTCGGCGGTGCTACTGGACATGATCGCCCGCATCGACCGCTCGCTCCCCGTTCTCTTCCTGGAGACAGGCAAGCATTTCGGCGAGACGCTCGACTATCGCGATCGGCTGGTCGAGGATCTCGGCCTGACGAACCTCCGCATCGTCCGGCCGCTTGACAGCGCGCTTGCCGAAGAGGATCCCGACGGGATCCTGCACCGCAGCGATGCCGATGGCTGCTGCGCCATCCGCAAGGTCGAGCCGATGGCGCGCGCCGTTCGCCCCTATCGCGCCTGGTTCACCGGGCGCAAGCGCTTCCAGTCCGACACGCGTCGCGCCCTGCCGGTGTTCGAGGCGGTCGGTCCGCGCATAAGGATCAACCCGCTGGCGGCCTGGGGAACGGCCGAGCTCGCCGCCTATATGCGCAGGCGCGATCTGCGCGAGAATCCGCTGGTGGCTTACGGCTATCTGTCAATCGGCTGCTATCCCTGCACCGAGCCGACCAGGCCGGGTGAGGACGCGAGGAGCGGCCGCTGGGCGGGCGGCGCCAAGACCGAATGCGGCATCCATCTACCCGGGCTGCAGGAATCCCTGGCCGCCGCCGCTATCGCGCCGGCCGCCTGAGACAATATTTCAGGACAAACGATGCATCTGGTCATTGCTTCCGCGGCGAGCGCCCACTATCGGATGGGGCGCAATGAATTCGGAAACCGCATGATCGACGAGACCCCGCCCGACACCCCGCGCCTGTGGACGCAGGCGGGCTTCCGCGAGGACGAATGGCGCCATCTCGCCGCCGATGCGCCGCTCCCCGCCGACGGCAGCTTCATTCTTCCGCTTGATGCTTTTCTTGCGCTGGAGGCGGAGATCGTCGCGGCGCGATCTGGCCGGCTCGGGGTGTTGCTGCGCGCAGGCGAGGCGCTCGAGAAGATCGTCGACCGGCTCGACGTCCTGCCCCTGATCGCGCTCGACTTCCCCGCCTTCAACGACGGCAGGAGCTTTTCCAAGGCCGGCCTCCTGACGACGAGATATGGCTATGAGGGGATCATCCGCGCGGTGGGCGATGTGTTGATCGACCAGATTCCGCTGATGCTTAGGACCGGCTTCACCGAGTTCGAGGTCGTCAACCCGACGGCGCTGCGCCGCCTCGAGCGGGGCGACCTGCGTGGCATCCCGGTGCACTATCAGCCGGCAGCCCGGCCGGGCGTGAAGACCGACACCTATTCCTGGCGCCGCCGCCCGGGATCCTGAATTCCGCAGCGATGGCTTAGCGGGAATGGGCGCGCTCGGCCCGATCGAGCCGGGCCAGCAGCTCCAGCATCTCTTTGGGAACGTCCTCGTCCGCCTTGAACAACGGCATGCGCCGGAGAAAACGGGCGTTCGCCTCCGTGCCGATCTCGCGCCGGATCAGCCGCGAAGTTTCGGCGAAATCGACCTTGTTTGCGGGCCTGGACGACATGGCTTCCGTCTCAATTCCTTCAACCGGAAAACTCCTGGCCATGATGATCGTTCCGCGGAACGCCGCCAGCCGCAACCAGAAGAGTGAAACAGGGTAAAAATTGAATTAAATTGTGCGCTTATCGCGCGCGCTCTGCGGCGCGGCGGGCCTGTCCGACTTTGCCGGTTCAGCGCCTGTAAAGCCGGTCCAGCACGATCGGCGTTAGGAACATCGGCACCTGGTAGCAGCCGATGAACAGCAGCAGCGGATCGGTGATCGCGGACGGCAGCGCGGTCAGGAAAAGCGCGATGTTGCGGTTGCCGGCGACGATCGCCAGCGGGACGGCATCGGCGGGGTCGCGCCGGCGCAGGATCAAGAACGTGCCGATCTGCAGCCCGAAATTGGCGGCGAACGCGACGGCCAGATTGAGCGCCAGTGCCGCCGGATCCCCGCGCAGCGCCGGCCCGACAGCCGACATAAGGCCGACGACCAGCACCGCCATGAGGATCGCCGACAGCCCGTCGAGCGCGGAGAGACTGGCCGGCGCCGGATCGCGGAAGATCGTGGCGCGGAGCAGGAAGGCCGCGGCGGCGGCGGCGAATATGATCACGAGCAGGCGCGCCGCTGAGCCGAGGATTTCACCCGGGCTGCCGAGCGCCGGTGCCAGCCAGAAGACCGGGATCACGGTGAGCGGCAGAAGCGCCGTTCCGAGCACCAGTTGCCTGAGCGCGGGGGCAGGATCGTTGCCGGTCAGGATGGCGAGGTTCGGTCCGCCCGAGATCGGCGAGGCGGCCGCCATCAGGACCAGTCCGCTGGCGAGCAGCCCGTGCCAGCCGACAAGGCCGAACGCCACGATCGCCGCGACCGGCATCGCGATCTGGAACACCGCCGAAAGCGTCAGCGATTTCCCGAGATCGCCG
>JBQCFH010000472.1:0-5223 GCA_051959385.1 Rhizobiaceae bacterium
CGGCGGCGCTTGGCGTGCAGATCGCGCATCCGGACGCACTCGTCATCGACATCGCCGGCGACGCCTCCGTTCAGATGACGATCCAGGAGATGTCGAGCGCCGTCCAGCACGAGGCGCCGATCAAGATCTTCATCCTCAATAACCAGTATATGGGCATGGTGCGCCAATGGCAGCAATTGCTGCACGGCAACCGCCTGTCGCATTCCTATACCGAGGCGATGCCGGACTTCGTGAAGCTGGCGGAGGCCTATGGCTGCCATGGCATACGCTGCGACAAGCCCGACGAGCTGGACGACGCCATCGCGGAGATGATCTCGGTGAAGAAGCCGGTGCTGTTCGATTGCCGCGTCGCCGCGCTCGCCAACTGCTTCCCGATGATCCCGTCCGGCAAGGCGCACAACGAGATGCTCCTGCCCGACGAGGCGACCGACGAGGCGGTGGCCAACGCCATCGACGCCAAGGGCAGGGAACTGGTGTGAGGGATGGCATTCGCGCCGTACAGAGGAAAAATATACGATGAACGCCCACCTTCAGCCCACCGGCTCCGCCTATTTCATCGCCCGGGAAACGGAAAAGCCCGAGACCCATACGCTCTCCATACTGGTCGACAACGAGCCGGGCGTGCTGGCGCGCGTGATCGGCCTGTTCTCCGGTCGCGGCTACAATATCGACAGCCTGACCGTGTCGGAGACGGAGCATGAGGCGCATCTCTCGCGCATCACCATTGTGACGCGCGGGACGCCGCACGTGCTGGAGCAGATCAAGAACCAGCTCGAGCGCATCGTGCCCGTCCATCGGGTGGTCGATCTTACGGTCGTGGCGCGGCAGCGCGGCCAGGAACATCCGTTGGAGCGTGAGCTTGCCATGGTCAAGGTGGCCGGCTCCGGCGACAGCCGCGTCGAGGCGCTGAGGCTCGCCGACGCATTCCGCGCTCAGGTGATCGACGCCAATACCGAGCACTTCATCTTCGAGATCACCGGCCGGGTCTCGAAGATCGAGCAGTTCATCGCCATCATGAAACCGCTCGGCCTGGTCGAGGTCTGCCGCACCGGCGTCGCCTCGATGAACCGCGGCGCGGAGAAGATGTAGCGCGGAGACCGGCGCGGGCTGCGGCCCGGAGCGGGCCCGTCAGAAGCCCACGCCTTCCTTCACGTAAAACGTGTTGAGGAGCGTGATGCGCGGGTGGTCGCTGGTCGTATGCACCTTCGGCCGTCCGTGCCAGCTCATCTTCAACAGCGAGTGATAGGCCTTCAGCACGACGAAGGCGTAGCCGACGTTCGGCAGGAAGGGCAGCGTCTTCACCGGCTCCAGCCCATAGGACCCGACATTGATCAGCCCCTTGAGCGAGGCTCGGTAAAGCGTCGTGCCGAGATCGCGCTGGCTCTCGTCGGCCGGGCAGTAGAGCTGCATGGTGACGACCTTCTTGCTGCCGTCGGGATGCGGCTTGATCTGGTAGCCGTCCGTGTCGCGGTAGAGCACCGGCTGAGCGACCAGCTTCAGCGCGTCGGCGCCGGCGGCCTTGTCGCCCCTGGCGCGGATTTCCAGCCCTTCGTGCAATTGCCGCCGTATCGCATCCTCTATTTCGCGCGAGGTCAGCATCGCCGATACCGACGACCATAGATCGCGAAACGCAGGATCCACTTTCCCGATGTTGTCGCCGTAGAGGCGGACGGCCTTGCGCGTGCCTTCCTTGTTCAGCCGGTCGAAGCCTTCCGTCGGGATCGATTTCAGCATCTCGGTATAGAAATCCTTCGGGAAGAAATCCCGGAAGAAGATGTGCGGGAAGGGCAGGGAGAAACGATCGGCCGCGTCGATGCTCGTGACGGCGTGGTCGATCAGCTCCCTGGTGAGGCTCGTAGCCTCGCTATAGGCAAATGCGGACATGCGACCTCCGATTGCCGCGGCCGACGACCGTTGCTCTGCCGGCCGGGCATCGCCTGAATGGCGGGATTTCAGCGCACCTTATCGTTTCCGGTCCCTTTTTCAACTGAGGTAGTGGAGCGCGCGCCCCGTTTGAGCGCGCGAGCCCGCGGAAGGCATCGGATGGGCAGCCGCGGCAGCCTTCCCAGCAAGGTGAAGAAACACCTGTAATAATTTAGAATGCAGGAATATAATTGGCCTGAAGAGGGATGCGATGCGCGGCGATTTCGCAAAGCATTCTAGCGGGCAAGTTTCGCTCTTTGCGGTTGGTCGGAAAGGCAAGGACGCCGCCGGTTGCGAACCGCCGCCGCATTAAATCTCTGTAATGGATGCATTTTTCACTTTTCACGCAGAAAAATTACCTATCTTGAGGAAAGGCGCGCTGCGGAAGATGCAGGGTGCGTGTCTCGCCTCGACAAGTTCCGCCGACAGCCCCCTAGGGCTCGGCCCAAACAGGGTGTCTGGCAATGCGCCGTGCCGTAATCGTAATCGCCCTTATTATCGTCTTCGGACTGGCCGCGATCTGGTACTATGCGCCGCAGGCCATCGCGCCGCTCGAGCAGGCCGTGCACACGCGCCTCTCGACGGTGACGGCGAGCAACGACGGCGGCAAGAAAGCCCCAGCCAAAACCGGCAATGGGCCGCGCGGCGTCGCGGTCGTGACCGCTACCGCCACAACGGCCGATTTCCCGATCCGTCGCTATGCCATCGGCTTCGTGTCCTCGCCGGCGGTCGTCGACGTCAGCGCGCGCATCTCCAGCCAGGTCGTCGACGTGCATGTGAAGGATGGCCAGATGGTGAAAGCGGGCGACCTGCTCTTCACGCTCGACGATCGCGCGCTCAAGGCGCAGCTTGCCAAGGACCAGGCGACGCTGGCGAAAGACCAGGCATTGCTCGCCAGCGCGCAGGCCGACCTTACCCGGGCACGCGACCTGATGACCCGCCAGACAGGCACCAAGCAGGCGTTCGACCAGGCCGACGCGGCGGCCAAGGCGGCGGCGGCGACCGTTAATGCCGACGAGGCGACGATCGACGCCGACAAGGTCCAGCTCGGCTATGCCACCGTGACCGCTCCGATCACCGGGCGACTCGGCGCCATCAAGATCACCAAGGGCAACCTCGTCAGCACCGGCAACGGCAGCAGCAACTCCGCGCCGCTCGTGACCATCACGCAGATGGACCCGCTGGAGGTGACCTTCAGCCTGCCCGAGACCGACCTGCCGCTGCTCAACAAGGCGCTCGCCTCCGACAAGCCGGCGCCGGTCAGGCTCTACCGCGACGGCGACAAGACGCCGCTTGCGACAGGGCAGCTCGAGTTCGTGGATTCGACCGTGGACCAGGCTTCGGGGACGGTCCAGGTCAAGGCCAGTATGCCGAACAAGGATCTGACACTTTGGCCGGGTATGTTCGTCGACGTGGCGCTCGACGCCGGCGTGATGCCGAACATGGTTTCCATACCGACCGTCGCCGTCCAGCCCGGCCAGGACGGCTCCTTCGTCTATGTGGTCGGTCCGGACAACAAGGTGGTGAAGCGCGACGTGCAGATCGCGCTGGTTCGCGGCGCGAACAGCGCCGTCAGCAAAGGCGTCAAGAGCGGCGAGCGGGTGGTGACGGAAGGCCAGACCCGCCTGAAGCAGGGAGCCTTGGTGCGTAACGAGCCGGCGAAGAAGACCGCCGGAACCACGCGCAAAGTGGCGGAAAACGCAACCGGGGACACTGGCGATCAATGATCTCCGAATTCTGCATCCGAAGGCCAGTTGCCACGCTCCTGATGTCGTTCGCCCTGATCCTGGGCGGCGTCTTCGCCTACAGGTTCCTGCCGGTGGCGGCGCTGCCGCAGGCGGAATTTCCGGTCATCAACGTTTCGGCGTCGCTCCCCGGCGCGTCCCCGCAGACGATGGCGACATCGGTGGCGACGCCGCTGATCAAGCAGTTTTCGACCATCGCCGGCATCGATTCCATCTCGACCACGAACTCGCTCGGCTCGACCTCGATCGCCATCCAGTTCGACCTCAACCGCAATATCGACGCGGCCGCCGCCGATGTGCAGGCCGCGATCGCGAGCGCGCAGCGGCGCCTGCCGCCGGAGATGACCGATCCGCCGAGCTACAGGAAGGTGAACCCGGCCGACGCGCCGATCCTCATCCTGTCGCTCGTCAGCGACACGATCCCGATGACCGACCTCGACGCCTTCGCCGAGAACGTCATCTCGCCGTCGCTCTCCACCATCGACGGGGTGGCGCAGGTGCTGATCTTCGGCCAGCAGAAATATGCGGTGCGCATCCAGATCGATCCGACGGCGCTTGCGGCGCGCGGCATATCGATCGACCAGCTCCAGCAGGCGATCGCCTCGGCCAACAGCAATACCCCGCTCGGCACGCTTTCCAACGACCGCCAGCAGCTGACGATAACGTCCAACACGCAGCTCGACAACGCCGCCGGCTTTTCCGACCTCATCATCGCCACGAAGAACGGGCGGCCGGTGCGGCTAGGCGAGGTGACCCGCGTCATCGATTCCGTCGAGACCACGACAACCGGAAGCTGGTACGACGGCACGCGCGCGGTGCTGCTGGCCGTCCAGCGCCAGCCCGACGCCAACACGGTGGAGGTCGTCGACAAGGTCAAGGCGATGCTGCCTTCCTTCGACGACCAGATGCCGGCGGCGGCCAGCATCAAGCTTCTCAACGACCGCTCGACCTCCATCCGTCACGCGGTTGACGACGTGCAGTTCACCCTGATGCTGACCATCGCGCTGGTCGTGCTGGTCATCTTCATCTTCCTGCGCCGCGTCACCGCGACCGTTATCCCCGCCGTGGCCGTGCCGATCTCGCTGATCGCCACGCTCGGCGTCATGTATCTCTTCGATTTCTCCATCGATAATATTTCGCTGATGGGGCTGACGCTGGCGGTCGGCCTCGTAGTGGACGACGCCATCGTGATGCTGGAAAACATCTTCCGGCACATGGAGGAAGACGGGCTTACCGCCTTCGAGGCGGCGCTGAAGGGCTCCCGCGAGATCGGCTTCACCATCATGTCGATCTCGGTATCGCTGGTCGCGGTCTTCATTCCGGTGCTGCTGATGGGCGGCGTCATAGGCCGCATCTTCAACGAATTCGCGGTGGTGGTGACCGTCTCGATCCTGGCCTCGATGTTCGTGTCGCTGACGCTCACCCCGATGCTCTGCTCGCGCCTCCTGAAGCTGCCGAAAAAGGAGCAGGCGGAGAACGGACACGCGAAGCGCAACGCCTTCCTGCGCAGCTACGACTGGCTGCTGACGCTGTGCCTGCGGCATCATTTCATCGT
>JBQCFH010000473.1:0-6712 GCA_051959385.1 Rhizobiaceae bacterium
GGTCGGCAGAAGCTCGACCGGCGCCAGGCGCGCGCCAAGCGCCGCCACCGGCGCGAGCGCCTCGGCCGGCGCACCGCCGGTATGCATGGCGACGATCTCCGCTGTCGTGCCCGTGCGCCGCAGCGAGCGCACCAGCGCGACAGCGCCCTTGGCATAGTCGGCATTGGTGACGAGCGTGACGTAGGCGTGGCGCGATTGAATCAAGGAATGATCCAATAACGCGGCGTTCTACGTTGCCCCCCTCTGTCCTGCCGGACATCTCCCCCGCAAGGGGGGAGATTGCGCCGGCCGCTTCCACGGCGCCCGTTCTGCAACGCAGAAGATTGGGCGAAAGCAACGACGACAGCCGATCTCCCCCCTTGCGGGGGAGATGTCCGGCAGGACAGAGGGGGGCAACGTAGAGCGCCGTTCGGTCCGATGTTCAGGCGATAGCCCCGGCGACTGCCGGATCGAAGCTTGACTGGCGAGACACCGTCGCCTAGAACAAATATAGAACGAAATGACTGTGGACGGGCGATGGCGGTGTCATCGACTCGCCGGCCCGTCGGTGCGAAGAAGGTTGGGGTCAGGGACTGCTAATATGATCGAAATGGCGCCTGAAACGGCAAAGAGATGCAAGGAGAAGCGCGCAGGTCGATGTCTTTCCATCGATCGAGCGGTTCGACGCAGCAGGTCGCAGCCGTTTCGGCGTCCGAAGGATGTGGTCCATCTGCCCGGCTACTTTGTCGCGAAGGACTTGAAAACCGAAAGGTTTCCTGCGCTTTCGCTCCTCGTATCCGGACAGATGGCCTCACACCATTTCGACCAGATTAGCAGACCCTGACCCCTGGTTTCGGACAAGCGTGGAGAAGTGTCATGGCGGGTAGCGTGAACAAGGTCATCCTGGTCGGCAATCTGGGAGCGGACCCCGAGATCCGTCGGCTGAATTCCGGCGATCCGGTCGTCAACCTGAGGGTCGCGACCACGGAAACCTGGCGCGACAAGAACAGCGGCGACCGGCAGGAGCGCACCGAATGGCACCGGGTGGTCATCTTCAACGACAACCTCGCCAAGGTCGCCGAGCAGTATCTGAAGAAGGGCATGAAGGTTTATATCGAGGGCCAGTTGCAGACGCGTAAATGGCAGGACCAGTCCGGGCAGGACCGCTATTCGACCGAGATCGTGCTGCAGAAATTCCGCGGCGAGCTGCAGATGCTGGATTCGCGCGGGCAGGGCGAAAGCCAGGTCGGCTACAGCGGCGGCAGCCAAGGCTACAGCGGCGGCGGGCAGGGCCGGGGCGGATCCGATTTCGGCCAGTCCGGGCCGGCTGACCGTGGCGGCGGAGGCGGCGGGTTCGGGCGCGACCTCGACGACGAAATTCCGTTCTGAGGTAACCGAATTTTAACGACATGCTCTCCCGGCGCGCCCGCGCCGGAAGAGCCATGGCGCCGCTTCGGTCGGGCGGCGTCCAAACTTCGCCGGTTCATGCATTATTGAAGAAAACATAGGTTGCACCCAGGCCGGGCGGCGGCGAGGAATTCCAGCATTTTCAGACGTTTGTGGCCGTAAGTTGAGGTAGCATCCGCGCGCGCTTGATGCACGCGGGCGATCAATTTCGCGCCTGTTCACGCATTGTGACGATTCAGCAACACCTTTCCGGTAAGCATTACGGTAAGAGGCGGCGGGGGCGGCACCGCCTATTTCCCGCCATAAACCCGGCGCACCTCGATAGGCGGTGGTGCGGCGGTTTGAAGCACCGGGGGAATGGCCGCGATAAGCGGCGGGAACTGTGATGAACGCGAAGGCGATCTCGAAGGCGAATTTACCCGGCCGCGCCGCGGCCGGTCCGGCGCGCGGCGGCGCCGTGGCCCATCCGGGCGGGGTGGAAGAAACATACTGCCATGCCGACATCTAGCGCCAAGCGGACCGTCCTTTTCGGACTCGTCATGGCCGCCGCCGTGGCGGTGAGCGGCATCGCCCATGCCTTCGACGCCAAGAGCTTCGAGAAGGAAAAGAAAAGCCCGTGGGCCGTCTTCCGGCTGGGCTTCTCCGCCTACAAGAAGGGCGACAAGGAAGAGGCGGTGGAGGCCTACCGCTATGCCGCCGACAAGGGCCAGGTGGGGGCGAGCTGGAAGCTCGCCAAGATGTATGCCTCCGGCGACGGCGTCGCCCAGAACGACTACGAAGCCTACAAGTTCTTCAGCCAGATCGTCGAGGACGACGTGCAGCCGGGCAGTCCGGACGAGAGCTACGTCTCCGACGCGCTGGTGGCGCTCGGCAACTATTCGCGGACCGGGATACCCGGTTCGCCCATTACGCCCAACATGAGCGCGGCGCAGGATTTCTACATGCGCGCCGCCGCGACCTATCGCAACCCAGCGGCGCAGTTCGAGCTCGGCAAGATGTTCCTCAACGGCGAGGGGGTGAAGGCCTCGATCAGGCAAGCCGGCCGCTGGCTGCAGCTTGCCGCCGAAAAGGGTCACGCCGGCGCGCAGGCGACGCTCGGCAACCTGCTCTTCCAGAGCGGCAAGATCGTGCGCGGGCTGGCGATGATGACCGAGGCGCTGAGCCATGCGCCGGCCGACGACCTGCCCTGGATCCGCCAGATGCAGGAAGAGGCCTTCGCCCTCGCCGGCGAAGGCGACCGCCGCACGGCGATCGCGCTCGCCGACAGCATGCGCGAAGGCACCGACCCGAAATAGGGCTCCTGGAGGGTTCGGGGATCGGGCTTGCGTGCCGGGGCGCGAACTATGTTTTACCCCTCTCCGCCGACCGGAGAGGGGGTGAAGGCACACAGCATTGCGGGCGGCGGCCGCGATCCGAATATGCCAGCAGCAGACGGCGGCAACGTTGACCGCGATGGGGCGATGGCCGCCACCGGACAGCCGTCCTGCAGCTTGATCCAGGAGGAGTTGTTGAGCACCATGCCGCATTGCGCGAGCTGCGGTCCGGACGGCAGGTGCAGGCAGGCGATCTCGCCGTGATGGAACATACGGCCGTTGGCCATGCACTGGCAGTCGGCGAAGGCTGCCGTCGTCCACAGGGACGCCGGGAAGAGCAGCCAGAGGGCCGTCGCCGCCTTCATGGGTGGAGTATAGCACTTCCGGGAAAGATCGATAACAGGCGCCGAAGCGCGTCGCGATCTTCAGATCATGTGCTTCAGCTTCGTGATCTTTCGCATGTCTTTTTCCCGAAACCGGCATCACTTTCGGGAGACATGCTTTACGCCGCCTGCTGATGCTCGACCGGCGTCAGGCTGAGTTCGATCGCCACCGGCACATGGTCCGACGGCTTTTCCCATGTGCGGGCGTGCTTTTCGATCGAGGCGGAGACCAGGCGGTTGGCGGCTTCCGGCGACAGCATCAGATGGTCGATGCGGATGCCGTTGTTCTTCTGCCAGGCGCCGGCCTGGTAGTCCCAGAACGTATAGACGCCCGGCGCGTCGGTGACCGAGCGCACGGCCTCGGCGAAGCCCAGATTGGCGAGGCGGCGGAAGGCCTGCCGCGTCTCGGGCTGGAACAGCGCGTCGCCCAGCCAGTTCTCCGGATGGCGGGCGTCGAGCGGCTCGGGGATGACGTTGTAGTCGCCGGCGAGCACCAGCGGCTCCTCCAGCTTTAGCCGCTCCTCGGCCCAGCGGTTCAGCCGCTCCATCCAGCCGAGCTTGTAGGAAAATTTTTCGGTCTCGACCGGATTGCCGTTCGGCAGGTAGAGCGAGACGACGCGCAGCGCGCCGGATGAGGTCGAGAAGACGCCCTCGATGAAACGCGCCTGTTCGTCGGCCTCGTCGCCGGGCAGGCCGCGATTGACCTCGTCGAAGCGGAGTTTCGACAGCAGCGCGACGCCGTTGAAGCCCTTCTGCCCATAGGTCTCGACATGGTAGCCGAGCGCCTCGACCTCGGCGCGCGGGAACTGCTCGTCCACCGACTTTATCTCCTGCAGGCAGGCGACGTCAGGGGCGCTCTCCTGCAGCCAGTGCAGCAGATTGCCGAGCCGCGCCTTGACGCCGTTGATGTTCCAGGTGGCGATCTTCATGAAAACCGAACGATTATTTCAACGCATTCTTGATGGCGCCCGCGCCGTTGGAAAGCAATCCTGCACCATTGCTTCGCGAGAGGGAACCTGATTCGGGTAAGGCGGAGCAAGAAAAGGAGGACCTCATGTCATCGTCAACGCAATCCGTGGACGAGGTGCTTCCGGCGCCGCGTCTCTTCGTGCTTGGCCTGCAGCATGTGCTCGTAATGTATGCGGGCGCCATCGCCGTGCCACTCATCATCGGGCGCGCGCTGAAACTGGCGCCGGAGGACGTCGCCTTCCTGATCTCGGCGGATCTGTTCGTGTGCGGTATCGTATCCATCCTGCAGTCGCTCGGCGCCACGCAGTGGTTCGGCATCAAGCTTCCGGTCATGATGGGCGTCACCTTCGCCGCCGTCGGGCCGATGATCTCGATGGCGATCGCGCATTCCGGCACGGAGGGCGCGCGCATGATCTTCGGCGCCATCATCGGGGCGGGCATCGTCACCATCCTGATCGCGCCCTTCGTCAGCCGCATGCTGCGCTTCTTCCCGCCGGTGGTGACGGGCACCATCATCCTCGTCATCGGCGTATCGCTGATGAAGATCGGCATCGACTGGATCTTCGGCCTGCCGTTCGGTCCGACCGCGCCGAAGATCGTGGCGCCTGACCAGGCGGCGTGGCTGAAGGCGGTGACGGACGCCGCCGGCGCGGCTGGTTCGAACGTGCCGGCGCCGCCGGCCGGCATATCGCTCGCCGCCTCGCTGCCCAACCCGGCCTACGCGCCGGTGCAGAACATCGTGCTGTCGCTTGTCGTGCTGGCGATCGTGGTCTGCGTGGCGCGCTTCACCAGGGGCTTCCTGTCCAACATCGCGGTGCTGATCGGCATCATCGCCGGCGGCGTCATCGCCTCGGCGCTCGGCCTGATGCATTTCGACAAGGTGGCGAGCGCAGCGTGGCTTGCGCCGATCCGGCCCTTCCATTTCGGGATGCCGATCTTCGACCCGGTGCTGATTGCCACCATGGTGCTGGTGATGATCGTCGTCATGATCGAATCGACCGGCATGTTCCTGGCGCTCGGCGAGATGACCGGCAGGAAGGTGACGCAGCCGATGCTCTCCTCCGGCCTCAGGATGGACGGGCTCGGCACGCTGCTAGGGGGCATCTTCAACACATTTCCCTATACGAGCTTCTCGCAGAATGTCGGGCTGGTCGGCGTGACCGGCATCCGGAGCCGCTTCGTCTGCGTCGCCGGCGGCGCGATTCTGATCGTGCTCGGCCTGATCCCGAAGATGGGAGCGCTGGTCGAGGCCCTGCCAACGGTCGTACTCGGCGGCGCCGGCATAGTGATGTTCGGCATGGTGGCGGCGACCGGCATCCGCATCCTCGGCGCGGTCGATTTCAGGGGTAACCGCAACAACCTCTTCATCGTAGCCATCGCGCTCGGCTTCGGCATGATCCCGGAACTGGCGCCGAACTTCAACATCTGGCTGCCCAAGGTCATCGCGCCGTTGATCGGCTCGGGCATCCTGATGGCGTCGGTGGCCTCGGTGGTACTGAACCTGGTGTTCAACGGCGCGACCGGCCGTGCCGACGATCTGCGCACCGCGGCGATGGCGGCCGAAGCCTGAGCATCAACGGAAAACCCGCCGGAACGGGCGTTCCGGCGGGTTTTGCTGCGATGCAACGATCAGTCGTCGCGGCGGTCGCGGCGGCGTTCGTGTTGCGCCTTGTGGAGCTGGCGCTTTTCATGGCGCAACTGGCGCTTCTCCTTGTGAACCCTGTGCCGCTCCTGCTTGAGGTTCTCGCCGTGGCGGCGCGCATCCCTCAGATCGTGACGGGCATCGCGCAGATCGCGGCGCTCCTGCCGCACGTCGCGGCGCTCGTGACGGATCGCCCGGCGATCCTCCCGCCTTTCGTGGCGGACCTCGCGGCGATGCTCGCGGCGCTCTTGGCGGATTTCGTGGCGGATTTCATGGCGGCGATGGCGATACCAGCGATCGAAATAATCATCGTGATGGTAGGCGATGATCGGCACGCCGATGGTGACGCCGATGCTCGGGATGGGGTCGCGATAATAGCGTTCGCCGAGATAGGCGAGATAGTTGCCCGACGCCCAGCCGCGATAGCCGTGCCAGCTCACGTCGCACCAATTGTAGCCGCTCAGGCAGCCATAGACGGTGACGTGGCCGCCGTCCGGAATGACTTCGACCACCTCGTAGCCGGTGCTCGGCCCGGTGCGCATGTTGAGATCGGTCGTGGTGATCGCGCTGACGGCGGCGAAGGCCGCGCCGGGGACGAGCACGCCCGCGGCCACTATCCCAAGCTTCAGTGGATTCATCATCTTCATGCTTTCCGTTCTCCTTCCTTGAGGTTGGCCCTTCCATTGACCAATAGGATGGAGGCAGCATGGTTCCATCGCACTGAACTCGCGTTGAACGGGCCTTTCAGGTGGGGTTCATGGGGAGGAGAAGCGGTTGCCGGCTGACGCGCGCGATAGATCAGATCGAAAAACTCGTGCCGCAGCCGCAGGAGGCGACCGCGTTCGGGTTTTTGATCTGGAAGGACTGGCCCATGAGGTCGTCGACGAAGTCGATCACCGAACCGCCCATATAGACGAGCGAAATGTCGTCGATCAGCACGGTAGCGCCGTCGCGGGTGAAGGCCACGTCGTCGTCGTTGCGGGAATCCACGAGGTCGAACTTGTAGGAAAAGCCCGAGC
>JBQCFH010000474.1:0-5150 GCA_051959385.1 Rhizobiaceae bacterium
CCCCCTGCGCGCCGCACCCCAACCTACACGTTTGCACACGGTGGGGGGGGGGGGCGCACAGCAGGCTCCCCCCGCTGGGGGGGTAGTGGCCGGGCCGGACAGAGGGGGGCAACGTAGGGTACCCACCTCGACACCATTTCGCATTGTCGGGCTTCACCCATGAAACCCCTTTCCTCCTACCGCCGCATCACCGTCAAGATCGGCTCGGCGCTCCTGGTCGACCGCGAGAGCGGGCTGAAGCGGCAGTGGCTCGCCTCGCTCGTCGACGACATCGCCGCGCTTGCCGGCGCCGGCGCGGACATGCTGGTCGTCAGCTCCGGCGCCATCGCGCTCGGCCGCTCGCTTCTGGGGTTGGGCCGCCGGCGGCTCAAGCTCGAAGAGAGCCAGGCCTGCGCGGCGATCGGCCAGATCGCGCTTGCCGGCGCCTGGTCGGAGGAGCTGGCGCGGCGCGGCCTGCGCTCCGGCCAGGTGCTGGTCACGCTCGGCGACACGGAGGAGCGGCGGCGCTACCTCAACGCCCGCGCCACCATCTCGACCCTTCTGAAGATGAAGGCCGTGCCGGTCATCAACGAGAACGACACGGTCGCCACCAGCGAGATCCGCTACGGCGACAACGACCGGCTGGCGGCGCGCGTCGCCACCATGATGGGCGGCGACCTCTTGATCCTGCTCTCCGACATAGACGGGCTCTACACCGCCCCGCCGGCGCTCGATCCGTCCGCGAAACACATCCCCTTCGTCGAGCGCATCACGCCGGGAATAGAGGCGATGGCCGGCATCGCCGCCTCGGAACTGTCGCGCGGCGGCATGCGCACCAAGCTCGACGCCGGCAAGATCGCGACCGCCGCCGGCACGGCCATGATCGTCGCCTCCGGCGACCGCATGCACCCGCTCGCGGCCATAGAATCGGGCGGGCGTTCGACCTTCTTCCAGCCGAGCGACAGGCCCGTGAAGGGCTACAAGAGCTGGATCGCCGGCCAGCTCGAGCCGGCCGGCCGGCTCCTGGTCGATGCCGGCGCGGTGGCCGCATTGCTCTCCGGCAAATCGCTGCTTGCCGCCGGCGTCCGCGCGGTGGAAGGCGATTTCTCGCGCGGCGAGACGGTGGCGATCGTCGGCGAGAGCGGCCGCGAGGTGGCGCGCGGCCTCGTTGCCTATGATGCGCCCGATGCCGTAAAGATCATGGGACTGAAGAGCTCGGAAATCGCCGCCGCGCTCGGCTACGAGACGCGCGGTGCGATGGTGCATCGCGACGACCTCGTGGTTTCCGCGAGGATCGAACCGGCGCGAAGGGAAAAGGCGGAAGGCTGACCATGCTCAAGACGCTGGAAAGAAAAGGCGAGGACGTCGCCGGCATCATGCGGCGGCTGGGCGAGAACGCCCGCGCCGCCGCGCATCCGCTGGCGATCGCGAGCGCCGCGACGAAGAACGCCGCACTGGAAAAGATGGCCGAGGCGATCCTGCGCCACGAGGCGGACATTCTCGCGGCCAACGCCATCGATATGGAAAGGGGCGAGAAGGCCGGCCTCGCAGGCTCCTTCCTCGACCGGCTGAAGCTCAGCCCCGACCGCATCCGCGCGATGGCAGAAGGCATCCGCGCCATCGCCGCGCTGAAGGACCCGGTCGGCGACGTCATCGCCGAATGGGCCCGGCCGAACGGCCTCCACATCGAGCGCGTGCGCACGCCGCTCGGCGTCATCGGCGTCATCTACGAGAGCCGGCCGAACGTCACCGCCGACGCCGGCGCGCTTTCGCTCAAGGCCGGCAATGCGGTGATCCTGCGCGGCGGCTCGGATTCGAAGAATTCGTCGGCGGCAATCCATGCCTGTCTGGCCGAAGGCCTGCGCAAGGCCGGCCTGCCGGAAGAGGCGATCCAGCTCGTGCCGACCACCGACCGCGCCGCCGTCGGCGAGATGCTGACAGGCCTGAACGGCTCGATCGACGTGATCATTCCGCGCGGCGGCAGGAGCCTCGTCGAGCGCGTCCAGACGGAAGCGCGCGTGCCGGTCTTCGCGCATCTGGAAGGCCTTTGCCATCTCTATATCGACCGATCCGCCAAGCTCGACATGGCGGTCGCGATCGCCGTCAACGCCAAGATGCGCCGCACCGGCATCTGCGGCGCCGCCGAGACGCTGCTGGTCGATCGCGCCGCCGCGGCGACGCATCTCGTGCCGATCCTCGACGCGCTCGCCGCCGCCGGCTGCGAGATACGCGCGGACCGCGAGACGCGCGCGCTCTATCCGGCGGCGAAGCCGGCCACGGATGCCGACTGGGTGACGGAGTACCTGGACGCGATCATCTCGGTGAAGCTGGTCGACGGCATCGGCGGCGCCATCGATCATGTCGAGCGCTTCTCCTCGCACCACACCGAGGCGATCGTCGCCGAGGATGCGGGCGCCGTGGAGCGTTTCTTCAACGAGATCGATTCCGCCATCCTGCTCCACAATGCCTCGACGCAGTTCGCCGATGGCGGCGAGTTCGGCATGGGCGCGGAGATCGGCATCGCCACCGGCAAGATGCACGCGCGCGGCCCGGTCGGCGTCGAGCAGCTCACCTCGTTCAAATACCGCGTGCGCGGCACAGGGCAGGTGCGGGCGTGAGCCGTTTGGAAGTGCTGCCCGTATTCGAATACACCCCCCTCTGGCCTGCCGGCCATCTCCCCCCTCCAGGGGGAGATCACTCTGTGGCGCGACTGTCGCCGATCTCCGGCGCTGCAGGAGGGGCGGCGAGGTTGAAACCGCTGATCTCCCCCCTTGGGGGGGAGATGGCCGGCAGGCCAGAGGGGGTGCCGGCCAGAATGCTCCCGATCACTGACATCCTCCCGCGCTACCTTCGCATGCCGCATGCGGCGCGCGGCATGGCGATCGGCCTGTTCGGCGGCTCGTTCAACCCGCCGCACGCCGGCCATGCGCTGGTGGCCGAGATCGCGCTCAGGCGCCTCAGCCTCGACAAGCTCTGGTGGATGGTGACGCCGGGCAACCCGCTCAAGAACGCGAGCGAGCTGCGCCCGCTCGCCGAGCGCATCCGTCTGTCGGAAAAGTTTGCCGGCGACCCGAGGATCGTCGTCACCGCCTTCGAGGCCAGCCATCACATCCGCTACACGGCCGACACGCTGGCGCTGGTCAGGGAGCGCAATCCGGGCGTCGACTTCGTCTGGATCATGGGCGCCGACAGCCTGCGCGATTTCCACCGCTGGCAGCGCTGGCGGCAGATCGCGCTGACCTTCCCGATCGCGGTGATGGACCGGCCGGGCTCGACCCTTTCCTTCCTGTCCTCGGTCATGGCCAAGACCTTCGACTATGCGCGCGTCGACGAGAAGGATGCGCCGCTTCTCGCGCGCATGCGGCCGCCGGCATGGACCTTCATCCACGGCCCGCGCTCCTCGCTCTCCTCGACGGCGCTGAGGGCGAACGGCGGCTGACCGCCCGTTCTTGATCCAGCAAACCGAAGTCGCCGGTCCACCGGCGCGGTGTCGCTTTTGGCGCTCAATCATGGACGGAAATGACGGTTAACTGCCGCGCCATGAACCGGATCGCGACGGAAATCCTGCACGAGGACGGCCCGGAGGACCCCGGGCCGGCGTCCCTCGTCGCCATCGCCAGCGTCATAGCGGCGACGGGCCTGATCGCGATCGGCAATGGCCTGCTCTTCGCTTACATCCCCGTCCGCCTCAATGCCGGCGGCTTCGCGCCCACCTGGGCCGGCGTCATCCTCACCATGCTGTCCGCCGGCGGCATGGCCGGCTGCCTGCTGACGGGGCTCCTCGTGCGCCGCGTCGGCCATGCCCGCGCCTTCATGACGGTCGCGGCGCTGATCATCCTCTCCAACGTCGCCATCGCCGCCGGCGTCTATCCCATCGTGTGGACGGCGGCGCGCACGCTCTACGGCTTCGCCATCGCCGCCCTGTTCATCGTTGCGCAGAGCTGGCTGAACGATGCGGTCGACAACCGCATACGCGGCCGCGTCATGGCCGCCTTCTACGTTACCTACGAGGTGGGCCTCGGCGCCGGCGCCTTCCTGCTGCGCTTCATGGACCTAACCGCCGATAACGCGCCCGTTGCGGGCATCGCCTTCGCCACGCTGGCGCTTTTGCCGGTGGGCATGACGCGGCTTCGGCCGCCGCCGCCGCCGAAATCGGCGTCGGTCGCCTTCCGCCGCGCCTGGTCGATCTCGCCGGTCGGCGTCGCCGGCATGCTGGCGGTCGGCGGGCTTTCCATGATGGTCTCCGGTTTCACGCCGATCCACGCCGCCGCCATCGGCTACAGCCAGGGCGACGTGGCGCTGCTCCTCTTCGCCATGCCGGTCGGCACGCTGCTCTTCCAACTGCCCTTCGGCTGGATTTCGGATCGTACCGACCGCCGCTACGTCATCGTCACCGCCTCGGCGCTGGTGGTGCTGGGCGGGCTGGCCGCAAGCCGCTTCGACGGCAGCGCGCTGCCGCTGATGATGCTGATCTATGTCGTGTGGAGCGGATGCACCGAGTCGATCTATTCGCTGTCGAGCGCGCATGCCAACGACCGCGCCGACAAGGACGACCTCGTGCCGCTGGCGAGCACCATGCTGTTCGCCTGGTCGCTCTCGGGCTGCATCATCCCTGCCGTCGCCACCACGCTCACCCCCATCTACGGCACCGGAGCCTTCATGTGGGTGGCGGTGGCGATCGCTGTTCTCTTCTGCCTGTTCGTCGGCTGGCGCATCGCCCGGCAGAGGCCGGTGCCCGCCACCGCATCGGGCAGTTTCTCGCCTCTCGCGGCGCAGGCCCCGCTGCCGGTGGAACTGGCTTTTGGCACTGAGGGCAATGCGGAAGAACGCTCCTGAGCGCTCTGCCTGTTCCGCGCCGGGATGATGCGCCGGCCCCTCTCCGTCCGCTTCGCGGACACCTCTCCCCCTGAAGAGGGCGAGGACGGGAGCCAAGCTCGCCACCCGTCCTCTCCCTCACGAAGTGGGGGAGAGGTGTCGAGGGCGAAGCCGAGACGGAGAGGGGGTGGTTCTCAATTTGCAAAGCCGCGTTTATGGCCCGGTCCACTTGCCTCCACCTTGACTCCGCCGCTGTTTTCCTGTCTAGACGCGGCACATTCCGCGACGAGTAAGAAAACTCCGAGCCGCCGACCGGGACGCATCAGGCGATAGACGATCCCGGAGGTCAACACCCG
>JBQCFH010000475.1:0-6445 GCA_051959385.1 Rhizobiaceae bacterium
TTCCTCGAGCGCTATCACGACATGAACAAGGCCGTGCACGACGTGGTGCGCGCGCTTTCCGGCTCGATCTCGGCCGAGCACGGCATCGGCACGCTGAAGCGCGAGGAACTGCTCGCCACCGCGCCGCCGGTCGCCATCGACCTGATGCGCCGGGTGAAGCAGGCCTTCGATCCGCTCGGCATCATGAATCCGGGCAAGGTGATCTGACCTGCGGCACGCGGAAATCACACGTCACCCCTCTGCCTGCGGCAGGCGACCGCAAATGAAGTTCGACCCCCACTCCGGTTTGCGGAGCCTGTCCTCGGGCCGGCCAAAGGCCGGACCCGGGGGCAAACCACCTCTCCCCCGCTCGACGGGGGAGAGGAAGCGCCGGCCGCAAAGCTTGGCGCCGTTCCTCTCCCCCACGAAAGTGGGGGAGAGGTGGCGCGCGAAGCGCGACGGAGTGGGGGTGTTTCCGGATGCGATTGTCCTCCCGCACGCGGGGGAGAGGGGGCGTCGACGTAGCGGTCAGCCTCCTTCTCCCCGCCTGCGGGGAGAAGGTGCCGGCAGGCGGATGAGGGGCGGCGTGCAGGTAACTCTAATTCCTGTTCCCGCCCGGCATGTCCGGCTTGGCCGTCTTCCGCGACAGGCCGATGCCCTTCTTCTTCGTCGGGAGCGCGACGGGCGGCTCCAGTTCGGGCTCCCGTTCCGTGTCGTCGAAATGCTTGGGAACGTGCTCGCCCGTTTCCCTGAAATTGCGGCTTTCAGGCGGTATCCGCTCGTTGCGGCTTCTCCTCAGGCTGTCGGAATTTCCGATCGGGCTCTTGTCGCTCATGGCGGGCCTCCACTGGTTGCTCTTTCTTCAACCTCCGGAAGGCGGACCCGTTCCTTCGGCTTCCTCAAATCGCCCGAGCGAAGCCGATGGCGCGGGCTCGCTCAGCGCCACCTGCTCCTGGCCTTGACGGGCAGCGGCCGCACGCCTTCCGGCTCGAAGCCGTAGCGCGCGCCGGGATCCGGCTTGTGCGCCCGGTGTCCGTAGCCATAACGGCCGCGGAAATCGCCGCTCGCGTCGGTCTTCGGAACTTCCGGATCGTAAACCGGCACGAGGCCGAGCAGCATGGCCGCTTCGAAGGCCATCTTGGCCAATTGCCTCTCGCTGTGCCGCGCTTCGGGAACCGCGCCGCGGATAAAGGCGACAAGGCCGTTGATCGATACGACGGAAGATGAGGGCCGGCGCTGCAGGTCCTCGAGGATCAGGCGCTGGATCTTTTCATCGGTTTCAAGCGCCGCTTTGGACAGGGAAGCCATTCACGAACCTCCTGCCGCCCGCCCGGGCCATCTCAATATAAGCGCTGGTGAAATGCAGGTCAGGAGACGCCGCCGTGCAACCCGGCGGGCGATTGGAATCATGGTTGACGGGAGGTAAACGCGGTAAGTCGCTCATCCGGCGCGCAAAATCGGCCCGGCAACATGCGTCCCGCGGGGTTGCGGGGGCCTTGAACGGTGCGGCCGCCGGCGATTGCTCGTCCACCCGGTCATCGTTTCGCAGCCGGTGGCGCATGCTGGCGCGGCAATCGGGCAAGGGCTCGTCCTCACGTGCAATGGAACGAACCGGCGGGTCGCGTGTTCGTTTGATGCTGCTCGGTACCGGTCCTCCCAGCCTCGCCGCAAAGGCGGTGCCGCATCTACTGCCGGGCGGCGGAAAGGAGATCTAGAAATGCAAGCCAAATTCCTCGTCGCAACAGCCTCCTTGGCCCTCCTCTTCGGTACATCGGCCGCCCTGGCGGACTCGGTGGTGATAACGAAGGAGCAGGCGCCGGAAATTCACCAGTACATCGTCAAGCATCATGTCGAAGCCGTGACCCCGCCGAGCGATTTCGATGTCCAGGTCGGCACCGTCGTGCCGGACAGCATCGAGATCCATGAGCTCGACGTTCCGAGCCTGCCCAAGAAGTACGACTACATGGTCGTGAATGGGCAGACCGTCATCGTCGATCCGGACACGCGCAAGATCGTCCAGGTGCTCGAATAGACACAACGATCCGCATCCCGAGAGCTCGCGCCCCTGCGGCGACGGGCTCTTTTTCTTGCAGAATCAAAGGCAAAAAAATGGCGCTTGCCGCAGGTCTCATCCTTGTGGCTTAATACTTTCCTCCAAAAAAACCTAACAGGCGGGGCTGGCCGCGGGAGGTTTGAATGCCATTTCGCTCGATGCCAAGAGACGGCGTCCTGACGTCTGATGACCTATCCTTTTTGCAGGAAGTTTATGAGGCCGCAGCGGCCGGCATGTCCAATATCGACGACGCGACCATGCACGATGTGGTGAGAACGCTCATCACCTATTACCGGGCGGGCGACAGGGACAAGGACAGGCTGATCGCGCTCGCGGCGCGCGACCTCGCCCGCGCGGCCGGCTGAGGGCCCCGGCCTAGTCCAGCGGCGCGCCGGGAAGTCTTAACGTTCGGGTCACAACCCTTTCCTGCTCCTTGCCAGAGGTTGCAAAGCGCTAACCATCTGCGCGATCAGCAAAATTTAACCCAGTTCCTAAGCCGGTCGGTAACAGGCCCGGCGCTATCCTCCACGCCATAAACGAGGCCGGGAACACCGGCCCGCGAGAACCGCAAAGGCTCTCGGGAGAGGCAGGAAGGCGTCAACATGAATACCGGACTGAAACCAGTCTGGGCGGGCTGCAATATGCGGCTCGACCCGTTTCGTCTGCCGCAGGCGACGAGCTACGCGACGCGCGACGAATTGGGCAACGTGCATTTCACCGTCGACCAGCGCGGGGTCGTCGTCCGGCGCATGCTGGAGAAGAGCGGATTGCCGGTGACGGTGATCCTGCCGGCGAAGGCGTTCCGCGGCGTTGCCGCGCGCGCCATCGAAGACGGCGAAGGCAACGTGACGGTCACGCTCGAACTCCTGCACAGCGATCCGATGCTGGCCGTGCCGCTGCTGGTGGCGGAAAATCTGGACGATGTGGCCGCCGACTGGCGCGCCTGGTCGGACGCCTATCGCCTGCCGATGCTCCTGATCGAGGCCGACGGCGTCGCCCGCACGCTCGAGGAATCGCTCGGCGCGGTCAAGGCCGAGGCGCCGCAGGAGCGTCGCCGCGGCCGTCCGGTCCGCGCCCGCCGCCCGCGCTTCTGCGCCCGCCGCAAGCTCGGCGACCTCGGCCTCAGGCTCGTCGTCGACGGCGAGGAGATCATCGCCCGCGACTGAGACGAGGCTGCCCGTCCTCTCCCCCACGAAGTGGGGGAGAGGTGGTTCGCGTAGCGACCCGCAGAGGGGTATTTCGCAAATTCCGAAAAGCCGCACTAAACCAGCGGCGCGAAGCTCGCCCACAGCCCGCCGGCGAGCAGGCCGATGAAGATCAGCCAGCCGACGGTGCTGTTCGACTTGAACAGCCTCAGGCACTGGTCCGGATCGTCGATATCGAGAGTGCGGATCTGCCGGGCCATGTGGACGCCCGCCGCAACCAGCCCGGCGAGCCCCGGCAACGGCACCCGCGCCAGCGCAAAGGCGATCGCCATCAGGATAAGCGCGCCGCCATAGAGCCTCACCAGCCACCACTTCGTATTGCTGCCGAAGAGGCGCGCGGTCGAGCGGACGCCGACCAGCGCATCGTCCTCCTTGTCCTGGTGGGCGTAGATTGTGTCGTAGCCGATCACCCACAGGATGGAGCCGGCATAAAGGAGCACAGGCGGCCAGTCGAGCGCGCCGAAATGCGCCGCCCAGCCCATGAGCGCGCCCCAGGAAAAGGCCAGCCCCAGAACGAATTGCGGCCAGTCGGTTAGCCTCTTCATGAAGGGGTAGACGGCGACGACGGCCAGCGAGCAGATGCCGAGCACGATGGCGAAGGGGCTGAACTGGACGAGCACCGCCAGCCCGACCAGCGCCTGCAGCACGAGGAACAGCCACGCCTGCCGCCGCGTGACCTGCCGCGAGGGCAGCGGTCGCGAGCGCGTGCGCTCGACGGCGGCGTCGATGTCCTCGTCGACGAGGTCGTTATAGGTGCAGCCGGCGCCGCGCATGGCGATGGCGCCGATGAGGAAAAGCGCGATGTGCCAGGGCGAGGGCAGCACCGACCATGGGGGCGCGCCGGGCTCGGCATGCGCGCTTGCGGCAAGCGCCGCCGACCACCAGCACGGCCACAAAAGCAGCCACCAGCCGATCGGCCGGTCCCAGCGCGCAAGCTGCGCATAGGGCCAGACGAGGCGCGGCAGCGCGCGATAGACCCAGTGGCCGGACGGCGCGTCGGCGACGCGGCCCTGTGCGGCGCGGGACTGGATGTTTTCCATGGTGAGCGGAGTGGCAGGCCCGGGCGGAGGCGTCAAGCGGTACCGGAACCAGCATTGACCCGGTCGGCTTCCCTATGTACAGTGATCCGTACATACCGGCGGCCAGGAGCACGAGATTGGGTTACGTCACTTTGACCGAGCTAAGAGCCAACATGGCGAAGCACTTCGACAAGTTGGAGCAGGATCGGACCGAGCTTGTGGTTACGCGCCAGAACCACGAGCCGGTGGTAATCATGCCTCTTGCCGAATTCGAAGGGCTGCGCGAGACGCTGCATCTTCTAGGGTCCCCCATAAACGCCGAAAGACTGCGCCAGTCGATTGCGGAACTCGATGCGGGCAAGGGTGTTGAACGGAACCTCATCGACGAATGAGGCTGGTTTTCTCGTCGCAATCCTGGTCCGAATATCTGTTCTGGCAGGAGCACGACCGCAAGATACTGACGCGGATCAATGACCTGATCAAGGAAACCGCACGTACGCCCTTTGCGGGCATGGGCAGGCCCGAGCCGCTTGTCGGCGATATGAAAGGTTTCTGGTCGCGGCGGATCACGCAAGAGCACCGGCTTGTCTATCGCGTAAGCGGTAAAGGCAACGAACAGACGATCGAGATCGCGGCATGCCGTTTCCACTATAGCCGCTGAGTATCTCCCTATCCCGTGGGGTTAGATCGCGCCTGAAGCTTGACCGGCCGGTGTTGGTCCCTTAGCCGAAATCTGCTGAATTCGGATGAGGCCACGATGAACGTCCTTCTGATCGGCTCGGGCGGCCGCGAGCATGCGCTGGCGTGGAAGATCGCCGCGTCCCCGATGCTGACCCGCCTTTTCGCGACGCCGGGGAATCCCGGCATTGCCAGGGAAGCGGAGTCGATCGCGCTCGACCCGTCCGACCATGGCGCGGTTCTCGCCGTCTGCCGGGAGAAGGCGATCGATCTCGTGGTCGTCGGCCCCGAAGCGCCGCTGGTGGCGGGTCTCGCCGACGCGCTCAGCGAAGGCGGCGTCCGCGTCTTCGGCCCTTCCGCCGCGGCGGCAAGGCTGGAAGGCTCGAAGGGCTTCACCAAAGACCTTTGCGCCAGATACGGCATCCCGACGGCCGCCTATGGCCGCTTCGCCAATGCGGCCGACGCCAAGGCCTATGTCGAAAAGGTCGGCGCGCCCATCGTCGTCAAGGCCGACGGGCTCGCCGCGGGCAAGGGCGTAACAGTCGCGATGTCGGAGGAGGAGGCGCTCGCCGCGATCGAGGCCTGTTTCGAGGGCGTCTTCGGCGGCGCCGGGGCCGAAGTGGTCGTCGAGGAATATCTGGAAGGCGAGGAGGCGAGCTTCTTTTGCCTGTGCGACGGCAGGACGGCGCTGCCTTTCGGCACGGCGCAGGACCACAAGCGCGTCGGCGAGGGCGACACCGGCCCGAACACGGGCGGCATGGGCGCCTATTCACCCGCGCCGGCGATGACGCCGGAACTCATCGACCGCACCATGCGCGAGATCATAGAGCCAACCATGCGCGGCATGGCCGAGATGGGCGCGCCGTTTTCGGGCGTCCTCTATGCCGGGCTGATGCTGACGGCGGACGGGCCGAAACTCATCGAGTACAATGTCCGCTTCGGCGATCCCGAATGCCAGGTGCTGATGCCGCGGCTGAAGGACGACATTCTCGTCCTGATGCGTGCCGCGGCCGATGGCCAGCTCGGCCACATGTCGGCGCGCTGGCGGGATGAGGCCGCGCTCACCGTCGTGGTGGCGGCAAATGGCTATCCGGCCAGTCCCGAAAAGGGAGCGCCCGTTTCCGGGATCGAGGCGGCGGAGAGGGAAGGCGCGATGGTCTTCCACGCCGGGACCGCCGAAAAGGAGGGGCAACTGGTGGCGTCCGGCGGCCGCGTCCTCAATGTCACCGCGCTTGGGCGTGACGTCGCCGAAGCGCAGCGCAGGGCCTATGCGGCGGTCGATCGGATCGAGTTCCCCGGCGGTTTCTGCCGGCGCGATATCGGCTGGCGCGCGGTCGAACGGGAACGTGCGTTAACCTGATCTCGCGGCCAGTGCGTGAGGGCAGGGCGATCACATGTTGCGATGGATACCCCCACTCCGCCTCGCTTCGCTCGGCACCTCTCCCCCACTTTCGTGGGGTAGAGGAAGGGCGCCAAGCCGTGCGGCCGCCGCTTCCTCTCCCCCGTCGAAC
>JBQCFH010000476.1:0-5627 GCA_051959385.1 Rhizobiaceae bacterium
GACATCTCCCCCTCAAGGGGGGAGATCGGCTGTCCTTGCTGCTTCCGCCAATCTCCGAGGTCGTAGAAAAGAGAGCAGGTGGCGCGGCCGTCTCGATCTCCCCCCTTGAGGGGGAGATGTCCGGCAGGACAGAGGGGGGTGCTGACAAGCGCTGAAAGAACAGCGCTGCGCATTGCGGAGCCGGGGAGGAACCGCCCATGCAGATAACCTCCCCCCGCTTCAAGCAAAATGCGCGCGAGGCGCTGGCCGATCCGCAGTTGCAGAAGGCGATGGGCAATGTGCGCGGCGGCTTCATCGACAAGCGGCAGGCGGCGATCGACGCGCTGCCCGAATTCGACGCGCTGCGCGACAATGCCCGCGCCATCAAGGACCATGCGCTCGACAATCTCGACCTCTATCTCGATGCCTACGAGGCGAAGGTTCGCGCCGCGGGCGGCTTCGTCCACTGGGCGGAGACGGCGGAGGACGCGCGCAACATCATCCTCGACATCTGCCGCGCGGCCGGCGCCCGCACCGTGACCAAGGGCAAGTCGATGATCACGGAGGAGATCGGGCTCAACGAATTCCTCGAAAAGCAGGGCATCCGCCCGGTCGAGACCGATCTCGGCGAATACATAATCCAGCTTCGCGGCGAGCATCCGAGCCACATCATCGCGCCGGCCGTCCACCTCAACAAGGAGCAGGTGGAGGAGGATTTCCGCCGCGTGCACGACCATCTGCCGGCCTCGCGCGACCTTTCCGAGCCGGAGACGCTGCTCGGCGAGGCGCGGCGCGTGCTGCGCGCCGCCTATTTCGACGCCGACGTCGGCATAACCGGCGCCAACTTCCTCGTCGCCGAGACGGGCTCCTCGATCATCGTGACGAACGAGGGCAACGGCGACCTGACGCAGATCCTGCCCAAGGTGCATGTCGTGCTGGCGTCGCTCGAAAAGATCGTGCCGACGCTGGAGGACGCGGCGCAGATCCTTCGCGTCCTGGCGCGCTCGGCGACCGGCCAGGACATGAGCGTCTATACCACCGTCTCGACGGGGCCGCGCCGGCCGGGCGACCCGGACGGGCCGGAAGAGTACCATGTCGTGCTGCTCGACAATGGCCGTTCCTCGATGCTCGGCACGGAGTTCCAGGACATGCTGCGCTGCATACGCTGCGGCGCCTGCATGAACCATTGCCCCGTCTATCACGAAATCGGCGGCCATGCTTACGGCTGGGTCTATCCCGGGCCGATGGGCTCGGTGCTGACGCCGGCGCTGATCGGCGTGGACAAGGCGGGACACCTGCCGAACGCCTCCACCTTCTGCGGCCGCTGCGAGGCGGTGTGCCCCATGCGCATCCCGCTGCCCAGGATGATGCGGCACTGGCGCGAGCGCGAATTCGAGCGCGGGCTGAACCCGGCCACGACGCGCGCGGGTCTCAAATTCTGGGCCTTCTTCGCCAAAAGGCCGTGGCTCTACCGCTTCGCCACATCGTTGGCCGTGCCTCTCCTGTCGCTGTTCGGCGGACAAAAGCGCCGCTTCCGCTACTTGCCGCTCGCCGGCGGCTGGACCAGGCATCGTGACATGCCGGCGCCGGAAAGCCGCACCTTCATGCAGCAATGGCACGGCCGCGAAACCTCGAAGCAGGGAGTGGTCCGGTGAGCGCGCGCGAGGCGATCCTCGGCAAGATGCGCAAATCGCTCGGCGGCGGCCATAACGACGCGGCGCGGCTGGCGGCCGTGGAGGCGCGGCTCGCCAAGGCGCCGAAGGGCATCATTCCCGAGCGCGGCCAGTTGGACGACAAGGCGCGGCGGCGGCTCTTCGTCGCCATGGCGGAGAAGGTTTCGGCGAGCGTCAAGCAGGTCAAGTCCCATGACGACGTGCCGAAGGCGGTGGCGGAATATCTGCGCTCGCGCAATCTGCCGGCGGCGGTCCGCATCGGCGCGGACAAGCGGCTGGCGAAGATGCCCTGGGCGTCGCAGCGCGCGTTGAATGTCAAGCGCGGCCCCTCCGACGGCGACGACGAGGCGGGCGTCAGCCATGCCTTCGGCGCCATCGCGGAAAGCGGTACGCTGGTTCTCGCCTCCGGCAGCGACAATCCGACGACGATCAATTTCCTCCCCGAGCATCATATCGTCGTCGTGGACGCCAAGGACGTTGCGGGCGACATGGAAAGCGTAATTTCCAGGCTGCGCCGGAAGTACGGCAAGGGCGAGATGCCGCGCACGCTCAACTTCATCACCGGCCCGTCGCGCTCCGGCGACATCGAGCAGAAGCTGCTTCTCGGCGCGCACGGTCCGCGCGCTCTGCATATCATCCTGGTCGGCGGCTAGGATCGAAGTGGCCGGCATCCACTTTCTCGACGCATGTGGGCCGGAAGGGATGCGCATCTACGCCATCGGCGACATACACGGACGGCTCGACCTGCTCGAACCGATGCACGAGCAAATCCGCGCGGATATCGCGTCGACCGATCCGCCGGACTGGCGCATCGTCCATCTCGGCGACTACACCGACCGCGGCCCCGCCTCGAAGGGCGTGCTCGACTTCCTGATCGACGAGCAGGCCCGCGACCGCAGGGTCATTTCGCTGATGGGCAACCATGATTGGGGCGTGCTGGACTTTCTGGCCGATCCCAATCCGCACGGCCTCTTCGCCACCAATGGCGGCGAGGAGACGGCGCGCTCCTACGGCGTCGAACTCGGCTTCTCACCGGAAGCGGTGCTGAGGGAAGAACATGCGAGGTTCCGTGAGGCCATGCCGGCCGAGCACGTAGCCTTCCTCCGCGCGTTGCCGCGCTCGGTTTCCTTCGGGGACTATTTCTTCTGCCATGCCGGCATCAGGCCGAATGTGCCTCTCGACCGCCAGAGCCCGGAAGACCTGATCTGGATTCGCGACGAGTTTCTCGACCATCCCGGACTGCACGAGAAGGTCGTGGTGCATGGGCACACGCCCTGCCCAGAGCCCGAATTGATGCCGAACCGGATCAATATCGACACCGGCGCCTTCTTTTCGGGAAGGCTTTCCGCCGTCGTCATCGACGGAGCGGAAAAGATGCTGATGGAGGTGCGCGGACCGCCGGACGAGCGTTATTAGCGCACCGCCGCGCCGACGCCGTAGCCGTCGACCACGGCGTGCTTGGTGGACGCGTCGGCGCTGTAAATGCCGGCCCCCCAAACCAGAATAGCGGACAGCATTACGAAGGACAGAAGCGCTGCTTTCACGGGGGTCATCTCGGTTGTAGTCCTGCCACTTCGCACGGTCACAGTTACCAAAATCTTGCCGACAAACGCCGCAATGAGGACAAAGTTGCCTCAATTCCGAGTTTTTCGATTCCCTGGAAGCGGTCGTTGCGGAAACGCCACATAAGGCCGAGGGGCTCCCGGCGGAAGAGGCGCGGCGGGCTCGCAACGGACAATTTTTCGGGCGTGCCAAAAATGCAACGAAGGGCGTTTGGCTCGACCGAGGGACCCGGCGTAACGGTCAGAATGCCGGCATTCGAGATCGCCCCCCTCTCCGTCGGCGCTTCGCGCCGCCACCTCTCCCCCCGTTCCGGGTGGAGAGGACGGGCGGACGGCCGCTCTCCCCGTCCTCGCCCCCTTCAGGGGTAGAGGTGCCGAGCGAAAGCGAGGCGGAGAGGGGGCGAGGAAAAGTGGCGCGCCGCGTCACCCCCTCCGCGCGGCCTGCTCGTCGCGCAGACGCCTGACCTCGCGGCGCTTGTTGACGACGGAAGCGATCACCACGCCGGTCGTGACGATGGCGATGAGTATGGTGCAGACCGCGTTGATCTCCGGCGTCACGCCGAGCCGCACCTGGCTGTAGATCTTCATCGGCAGCGTGGTGGCGCCCGGACCCGAGGTGAAGCTCGCCACGACCAGATCGTCGAGCGACAGCGTGAAGGCGAGCATCCAGCCCGAGACGACCGCCGGCAGGATGATGGGCAGCGTGATCAGGAAGAAGGTCTTCACCGGAGGCGCGCCAAGATCCATCGCCGCTTCCTCGAGAGAGCGGTCGAAAGTCAGGAGCCGCGACTGCACCACCACGGCGACGAAGCACATGGAAAAGGTGATGTGGGCGAGCACGATGGTGAAGAAGCCGCGGTCGAGCCCGACCGCCACGAAGAGAAGCAACAGCGACAGGCCGATGATCACGTCCGGCATCACGAGCGGCGCATAGATCATCGCGGAAAAGAGCAGGCGGCCGCGAAAGCGCGTATAGCGCACGAGCGCGATGGCCGCCATTGTGCCGAGCACGGTCGCTACCGTTGCCGAGATCAGCGCCACGCGCAGCGTCACCCAGGCCGCATTCTGCATGCCCGTGTCGGTCAGGAGCGCGACGTACCACTTGGTCGAGAAGCCGGCCCAGACCGTCACCAGCCTGGAGGCGTTGAAGGAATAGATGACCAGAAGCACGATCGGCAGATAGAGGAAGGAGAAGCCGAGCGTGACCGAGACGATGTTGAAGCGGCTCCACCTCTGGCCGTTCATCGCCCTTCTCCCTGCGCGCGGGCCTGCGCCTGCTGGAAATAGACGATGGGGATGACCAGGATCAGAAGCAGGATGATCGCCACGGCGGAAGCCACCGGCCAGTCGCGGTTCTCGAAGAACTCGTTCCACAGCGTCTTGCCGATCATCAGCGTATGCGAGCCGCCCAAGAGGTCGGGGATGACGAACTCGCCGACCGCCGGGATGAAGACCAGCAGGCAGCCGGCGACGATGCCGGGCAGCGACAGGCGGAAGGTGATCTTCCAGAAGGCGGAGACCGGGGTGCAGCCGAGGTCCTCCGCCGCCTCGATCAGCGAATGGTCCATTTTCTCCAGCGTCGCATAGAGCGGCAGGACCATGAAGGGCAGGTAGGAATAGACGATGCCGATATAGACCGCCTTCGACGTGTTGATGATGATCAGCGGCTCGTCGATGACATGCAGCCAGAGCAGGAATTGGTTGAGCAGCCCCTCCGGCTTCAGGATGCCGATCCAGGCGTAGACGCGGATCAGGAAGCTCGTCCAGAACGGCAGGATCACCATCATCAGGAGCATGGCGCGGATGCTTGAGGGCGCGCGCGCGATGCCGTAGGCGATCGGATAGCCGACGACGAGGGTGAGAAGCGTCGAGATCGCGGCGATCTTCACGCTCGACAGGTAGGAGAACAGGTAGAGATTGTCCTCGGTGAGCCAGACATAGTTGTCGAAGCCAAGCTTCTTCGCCTCGGCCCAAAGCCCGGCGATCCCGTCGGCGAGAGAAAACGCCGGGTCGTAGGGCGGCATGGCGATCGCCGTCTGGGAAAGCGAAATCTTGAAGACGATGAAGAAGGGGATGAGGAACAGGACCAGCAGCCAGGCATAGGGAATGGCGATGACGAGGCGGCTGGTGGCCGAGGCAAAGAGTCGGCGGAGCCGAGCTTCGCCGCCCAGCCTTTCCTCTCCCCCTTCAGGGGCGGGCGAGCGCATATGGAAATAACCCCACCCCAAACCCCACCCCAAAAGGGGGAGGGGGACTTTGATCCGGCGCAGTAAGGCGCAAATTTAGACGATTTAAGCTGGGAAAGGGATGTCGGCGTCTCCCTCCCCCTTGTGGGGAGGGTCGATCCGCCCCCGGGATCTTGCTTTTGGCAAGCCCGAGGAAAGGCTCCGCGGATCGCCTGGGGGTGGCGATG
>JBQCFH010000477.1:0-4436 GCA_051959385.1 Rhizobiaceae bacterium
CGACTTCACCGAGGCCGAAGCCTGGGCATTTCTTGCCATCCGCTCCCGGTCTGGCCTGCCGCTCACCTGGCCGACGACGTCTGGCTGCCGCGCACCGGCAACGGGCGGAATAGTGGCGGAACCGTAAGGAAATCCGTCGGACTCAAACTCGGCGGCCACCTTCCTCCTCCGCAACAGCGAACAGCGACGCAAGGAGGTGCCGCCATTTAAATCTGCGCTAACGCCCGAGGCCGCCGAAACGCCTTACCAGTTCCGCCATTTCGGCCGCGCCGGGCTTCTCCGACAACTCGCCCAGCCCTTCCACCACGCCATCGCGGTCGGCGGCGGGCCTGTTTTGGCTCACCTTCCATTTTCCCTCGAGCGAGGCGATGTCGATCTCGATGCCGATGATGCCCTTGATCTGCGCCTCGATGAACGGCTCGGGAGCATCCGCGACATGCCATGGCTGGTCGCGGTCGGCTTCGTGCGTTCCGGTGAGCTCATTGATCTGCCCGGCCAGCCAGTCGCGATCGTCTACGATCCGTGCGCGGCCGCGGGCCTGCACGATGGCGTAGTTCCACGTCGGCACGACCTTGCCGGTCTCGCGCTTCGTCGCGTACCAGGAGGGCGTGATGTAGGTGTTCACGCCCTGGAAGACGACGAGGACCGGCTCGTCCGGGCGCTCGGCGACCTGCCGCCATTGCTGGTTCGCCTTCGACAGATGCGCGCGCAACCGTCCGTGCGGCCCGATATCGGCATCGAGCAGGAAGGGAAGAGGATTGGCGGTCGGCCCATCCGCCCCGTTCGAGACCAGCAGCCCCAGCGGATGCGCGCGGATCAGCGCGTGCATCACCTCGACGCGCGTTTCGGCATGGTGCGGCGGCTGGTACATGGTCGAGGCTCCGTCAGGCCGTTACTTAGCCTGGCTTCAGCGGATGCGCTTGGGCCTCGGGTCGGCGAGCTCTCCGGCCAGACGCCGATCGAGATAGTCGCTGCATTCCTCGATCAGCTGTTCGGCGTGGTTGCTGAAAAAGTGGTTCGCGCCGGGCAGCGTCTTCTGCGTGATGGTGATGCCTTTCTGCGCGTGCAGCTTGTCGACCAGGCCCTGCACGTCCTTCGCCGGCGCCACCTTGTCGGCATCGCCGTGAATGATCAGGCCCGACGAGGGGCAGGGCGCCAGGAAGGAAAAATCATAGGTGTTCGGCTGCGGGGCGACCGAGATGAAGCCCTCGATCTCCGGGCGCCGCATGAGGAGCTGCATGCCGATCCAGGCGCCGAAGGAATAGCCGGCGACCCAGCAGCTCTTGGAATCGGGATGCAACGATTGCACCCAGTCGAGCGCCGCCGCCGCGTCGGAAAGCTCGCCGGTGCCGTGGTCGAACTCGCCCTGGCTGCGCCCGATCGAGCGGAAGTTGAAGCGCAGCGTGGTGAAGTTGCGCTTCTGGAACATGTAGAAGAGGTCGTAGACGATCTTGTTGTTCATCGTCCCGCCGAATTGCGGGTGCGGATGAAGAACGATCGCGATCGGTGCGTTCTTCTCCTTCGAAGGCTGGTAGCGACCTTCCAGACGGCCGGCAGGGCCGGCAAAGATGACCTCGGGCATGCTATACTCCACTTGTCGCCGCCGGTTCCGCCAACCGGCCCTGGCAAACCGATCCGGACGCGACCCCCAAGCGCCTTGACGCCTTGCAGCCGCACTCCTAGAAGCTAGTTTAGAACCATTCAAAAATGGGTGGTCCTACCAGTAGAACCGCCGCATCGACAGAGCGGGTAAATAGGATGCCTTGCTTTGCGATTTCAAGGAAATAACGCCGCTCGCTGAGCGAAGGCGTTATCTTTGGGCTACATGGCGGCACCTTTGGGCTGTATTGAGCGATCGATGGCGAAGAACCGCGCCTATCTCGACTGGAACGCCAGCGCGCCGATCTCGGATTCGGCGCGGCAGGCGATGCTTGCCGCGCTCGATATCGACGCCAATGCTTCCTCGGTGCACGCGGAGGGCAGGGCCGCCCGCCGCCTGATCGAGAATGCGCGCGCCGACGTTGCGGCGCTGGTCGGCGCGAAGCCCGAGCACGTCGTCTTCACCTCCGGCGCGACCGAGGCGGCCACGACTCTCCTGACGCCACGCTACCGCATGGGGCGCTCGCCGCTTGCCGTTTCCCGGGTCTATGTCCTGGCGACCGATCATCCCTGCGTGCTCGGCGGCGGGCAGTTTGCCGCCGACCGGGTGACCGTCATCGGCGTCGATGGAAGCGGCATCGTCGACATTCCGGCGCTTCGGGATGCGCTCGCCGGCCATGACAAGGGCGAAGGGCTGGCGATGGTCGCCATGCAGGCCGCCAATAACGAGACCGGCGTGTTCCAGCCTTTCGCCGAGATCGGCAGTGTCGCGAAAGGGGCCGGCGCGATCGTCGTGCTCGACGCCGTGCAAGCGGCAGGCCGCATTCCGCTCGATATTTCCAAGGGATACACCGACTTCCTGATCCTCTCCTCGCACAAGATCGGCGGGCCCAAGGGCGCCGGCGCCATCGTTGCGGCGTCGGACCTGATGATGCCGGCGGCGCTGATTACGGGCGGGGGGCAGGAGCGCGGACACCGGGCCGGCACGGAGAACATTGCGGCGATTGCCGGTTTCGGCGCGGCCGCGCGCGAGGCGCTTGCGGGCCTCGCGGCCGTGGGCGAAATGCGCGCCGTGCGCGATGCCATCGAGGCGGAGATTGTGCGGCTCGCGCCGGATGCGGTCTTCTACGGCCGCGACGCGGAGCGGTTGCCGAATACGAGCTTCTTCAGCCTGCCCGGTCTCAGGGCCGAAACAGCGCAGATCGCCTTCGACCTTGCCGGTGTCGCCCTTTCGGCCGGCTCCGCCTGCTCCTCGGGCCGCGTGGGGCCAAGCCATGTTCTGAAGGCGATGGGCCACGACGGCGAGGGGGGCTTGCGCGTCTCCATTGGGCGGGGCACCACGCCGGCGGAAGTGGAACTGTTCGGCAAGGCGCTGGAGGACATCGTGGCGAGGCGCAACGCGAAGAGGGAGGCGGCCTGAGGGCGGCGGACGCCAAACAGTGTGGCCGCGGACGGACTATTCGCCTAAAGGGCTGCCTTTAGAGGGTGTTATTTTGCCGCGCCGCACACTAGATAACGCATAGGCCGCCGCACGGGTGGCTCCTTGCGATTTCGACAACTGCCGGGCCTTGACCCCGGCGAGGATGGAGAACGCCAATGCCTGCTGTGCAGGAAACGATCGAGCGCGTACGCAAGATCGACGTCGATCAGTACAAATACGGCTTTGAGACGGTGATCGAGTCGGACAAGGCCCCGAAGGGCCTGAACGAGGACATTATCCGTCTGATCTCGGCGAAGAAGAACGAGCCGGAATGGATGCTCGAATGGCGGCTGGGCGCTTTCCGGCGCTGGCTGACCATGGACGAGCCGACCTGGGCGCGCGTCCACTATCCCAAGATCGATTTCCAGGACATCTCCTACTACGCCGCGCCGAAGAATTTCGGCGGTCCGAAGTCGCTGGACGAGGTCGACCCGGAACTGTTGAAAACCTATGAGAAGCTCGGTATCCCGCTGAAGGAGCAGGAGATCCTCGCCGGAGTCCGCAAGCAGGCGGAGCCGAGCGAGCTCGACGAGAACCTCGAGGACAATGTCTATCAGTCGGGCCGCGTGGCCGTCGACGCGGTGTTCGATTCGGTCTCGGTGGTCACCACCTTCAAGAAGGAACTGGCGGCCGCCGGCGTCATCTTCTGCTCGATCTCCGAGGCGATCCGCGAGCACCCTGAACTGGTCAGGAAATATCTCGGCTCGGTCGTGCCGACGAGCGACAATTTTTACGCCACGCTGAACTCGGCGGTCTTCACCGACGGTTCCTTCGTCTACGTGCCGAAGGGCGTGCGCTGCCCGATGGAGCTTTCCACCTATTTCCGCATCAATGAGCGCAACACCGGCCAGTTCGAGCGCACGCTGATCATCGCCGACGAAGGCGCGTACGTCTCTTATCTGGAGGGCTGCACGGCGCCGCAGCGCGACGAGAACCAGCTTCACGCCGCCGTGGTCGAGTTGATCGCGCTCGACGACGCCGAGATCAAGTATTCGACCGTGCAGAACTGGTATCCGGGCGATGCCGAAGGCAAGGGCGGCGTCTATAATTTTGTCACCAAGCGCGGCGACTGCCGGGGCAAAAACTCCAAGATCTCGTGGACGCAGGTCGAGACCGGCTCGGCGATCACCTGGAAATACCCCTCCTGCATCCTGCGCGGCGACAATTCGCGCGGCGAGTTCTATTCGATCGCCGTTTCAAACGGATATCAGCAAGTCGACTCCGGCACCAAGATGCTGCACCTCGGCAAGAACACGACGAGCCGCATCATCTCCAAGGGCATCTCGGCCGGCCAGTCGAACAATACCTATCGCGGCCAGGTCTCGGTGCACCGCAAGGCGGCGAACGCGCGCAATTT
>JBQCFH010000478.1:0-20548 GCA_051959385.1 Rhizobiaceae bacterium
TCGATGGCCACGATCCACGCCAATACGCCGCGCGACGCCATCTCGCGCCTGGAACAGATGCTCGGCATGACCGGCATGCCGATGACGGTGCAGTCGATCCGCAGCCAGATCTCCAGCGCCATCGACATCATCGTGCAGCTGACGCGCCTCTCCGACGGCAAGCGCAAGGTGACCAGCGTGGCCGAGGTGACCGGCATGGAGGGCGACGTCATCCAGATGCAGGAGATCTTCCGCTTCGTGCGCACCGGCATGGAGGCGGACGGCACCATCGTCGGGCATTTCGAGGCGACGGGCATCCGCCCGCGCTTCCTCGAGGACCTGCGCGCCATGGGAATCGAGTTCCCCGGCAAGTATTTCGAGCCGGGCATCCCGCAGGAGTAGCCACTGTGACAGTCGCGTCGATCTTCATCACCCCCCTCTGTCCTGCCGGACATCTCCCCCTCAAGGGGGGAGATCACCCGGCATATTCTCTTTCGCCAATCTTCAGCGCAGCAGGAGAGGCGGAAGCGCCGCAACTGCCGATCTCCCCCCTTGAGGGGGAGATGTCCGGCAGGACAGAGGGGGGTGCGAAGCTATTTCGCCGAGGGGGGCGGGGCCGCCCATGAGCCCCCTCTACCTCATCTATGCCTGCGCCGCGATTGCCGGCATCATGATCGCCGAGGCGGTCTACCTGCTCTATGCCGGCCGCAGCGACAAGCGGGCGGCGATCAACCGGCGCATGAAGCTGCAGGAAAAGAAGCTCAGCCAGCAGCAGGTGCTCGTCCAGTTGCGCAAGGAGAGGGGGCTCGACGGCCGCCGCGCGCTTTTCTCGCTTTCGGGCCTGCGCCGGCTGCGCACGCAGTCCGGCATGACCAAGCCCATGCCGCATTTTCTCGGCATGACGTCCGGGGTCGCGTTCGGCATCGCGCTCCTCCTGCTCTGGTTCGGCATCTCGATCAAGATCGCGATCGTGTCGGTTCCGATCCTGTGCCTGTTCCTGCCGGTGATGACGCTCAAATTCCTGCGCAACCGCCGTCACAAGCATTTCGGCATCCAGCTGCCGGAGGCGCTTGAGCTCATCACGCGCAGCCTGAAGGCCGGCCATCCTGTGCCGGTCGCGATTTCGATGGTGGCGCGCGAGATGCCGGATCCGATCGGCACGGAATTCGGCGTCGTGGCCGACGAGGTGACTTACGGTTCCACGCTGGTCGCGGCGCTTCATTCGATGTTCGAGCGGGTCGGGCACGAGGATTTGCCGCTCTTCGTCACGGCGGTCTCGATCCAGTCGAGCTCGGGCGGCAATTTGCGCGAAATCCTGGACGGGCTGTCCGGCACGATCCGCGAACGCGGCAAGCTGCGCCGCAAGGTCCGGGCGATCTCCACCGAAGGCCGCATATCGGCATATATCCTGACCGCCGTGCCGGCGCTTCTGATGGCGGCGATCTTCGTTCTGATGCCGGATTTCTACGGGAAAGTGTGGGACGAGCCGAAGACCTGGTACCTGCTCGGCGGATCGGTGTTCTGGCTGCTGCTCGGCAATGCCATGATGTTCAAGATGGCGAACTTCAAGTTCTGACATGGACGCGTTCTCGACATTCGGAGGCATGCTGCCGGTTGCACTGATCCTGCTCGTGGCGGGCGGCGCGGCGCTCGCCTGGCCGCTTGTCACCCGACAGCAGGAGCGGAGCGACCTCAAGCGCAGGCTGCGCGTCGATCGGGTGCGCGAGAAAGCCGAGGAGACGGAGACGCGGCCGCAGAAGGGACAAGTCGTGCGCGAGAAGGCGGCGCGTACGGCGCAGGATTTCTATGCCAGGACCGATCCGGAAAACGTGGCGCGGCTGCGCCTCAAGCTCATCCAGGCCGGCTACATGGACCCGCGCGCTGTCGGCATGTTCTTCCTCGTCCGCTTCGCCGGGCTCGCCGTCGGCATCGTTTTCGCGGTGGCGCTCGTCATGTGGTTCGGCTCCGAGGCATCGAGCCTCAATCGCTGGATATTCGTCGGCATGGCCGGCATCCTCGGCTATTTCCTGCCCGGGCTGGTGCTGACGCAGAAGGTGCGCTCGAAGATGCGGGAATACCGCAACGGCTTTCCCGACTTCATGGACCTGATGATCGTGTGTTCGGACGCCGGCATGAGCATGGAGGCGGGCATCGAGCGCGTGTCGAAGGAGTTGCAGGCCACCTATCCGTCGCTGGCGGAGAACCTGCAGCTCGTTTCGCTCGAACTGCGCGCCGGGCGCAGCCTCGATGACGCGCTCAAGGCGCTTTCGGACCGGCTCTCCCTCGACGAGGTGCGCTCCTTCGCGACGCTCCTGCAGCAGTCGAAGGAACTCGGCACCAGCCTTGCGGGCGCGCTCAGGGTGTTTTCCGACGAGATGCGTCACAAGCGCATGCTGCTCGCCGAGGAAAAGGCGCACGCCCTGCCGGCCAAGATGTCGGTGCCGGTCACCGTCTGCATCCTGCCGGTCGTGCTGATGATCGCGATCATTCCCGTCATCGTCCAGATGACGGCGATGAAGCACTGAGCCGCACCGCGGCCGTTCCATCAGGTAATCAATTCGGAAGCTTTGGACGCCATAGTGGCGCTTTGCTGGGAAGCGCGCCTTCCGGGCTTTTCGAGAAGGCAGACCATGGAACTGGACTACAATTCCATCTTGCTTGCGCTCGGCTTCTCGGGGCTGTGCCTCGCGGCCACGACGGTCAGCCTCTGGATATCGGCGCGCGCCGAGCGCTTCCTGGCGATATGGGTCGTCGGCGTCCTGATGCTGGTGGCCGATATCTTTCTCTATGACTACTATGTGCGCGCGCCGAACCTCCTGCTCGGAATGTTCGTCCTGCCCTCGATGATCTTCGCTTTCGCCGTCGTTCACGCGGCGGCGCTGCAGTGTTGCGGCCATGCGCGGCCGTTCCGCCTGCCGCTTGCCATCGCGGCCGCGTTCGGCGCCGGCGCGCTGTTGGCTTTCGCCTCGGGCTACGACGGAGCGGCCTTCCTGGCGCAGAATCTGGGTTCCATGTCGCTGCTGTGCCTGACGGGCTTCGCCTACTGGCGCGGCCGCGCCGAGATGCCCGTCCATCTTGCGGCGCTGGCGGTGCTCTATATCGCCTCCGGACTTTCCTTCGCCTGTTGCGCGGTGGTCCTGGTCGCCGAAGGACAGTGGATCATCGGGCATGCCCCGCGCAATTGGGCGGAGAACCTGAACATCCTGGTCTCGATCATCGGCATGAGCGGCATCGGGGCGATTACCCTTTCGCTGACCCAGGCCCGGATGGCCCGCCGCCATCGCCAGGACGCCGAGACCGATCCGTTGACCGGGCTGATGAACCGGCGCGCTCTGTTCGAGCGTTACGACCATCGCCGGCTTGGCGCGTTCGTGGCCGTCGTCGCCTTCGATCTCGACAATTTCAAGCAGATCAACGATTCCTACGGCCATGCGGTCGGCGACGACGTGCTGCGGCTGTTTACCGTCATTATGCGGCGCAACAGCCGTCCGGCGGACCAGCTTGTCCGTCTCGGCGGGGAAGAATTCGCGCTCGTCATGCCGCGCATCCTACCGGAGAATGCCGGGCGCGTGGCCGAGAAGATACGCGCCGAGCTTGCCGCCGAATTCCTGCAGACCGACATGGGCCCGCTGCGCTGCACGGTCAGCGCCGGCATTGCCTTCGGCGCCGAGGGCGGCAGCAGCTTCGAGGACGTGTTGCGGCGCGCCGACCAGGCGCTCTACGAAGCCAAGCGCGAGGGGCGCAACCGCGTCTCGGCCGGCGGCTGGCGGGCGGCGAGTTAACGTCCGGTTGTCGGGCAGGCCCAATTTGTCGGCAAATCCGCACGGAAGCTTAATCACCTCGTTCTAAAGTAAGTCCCATCGAACGAGCGCCCGGCGAACGGGCCGACGGGGCAGGACAGGGGCAATGCGGATCAGCATTTTCGTCGCGGCTGCGCTTCTTGGCGCGCCATTCATGGTGACCGGCTGCACCACCAATCCGGTTGACGCGCTCTCGACCACTTCGATCACGCCGCCGGCGAAGGATATCAGCGCCGACGATCTCAAGCAGGGCAAGGCGCAGTTCCGCGACGGCAATTACGGCCTTGCCGAGAAGCATTTCCGTCAGGCGGTCGAGCTGCGCTCGGACAACGCCGAAGCCTGGATGGGGCTTGCCGCCTGCTACGACGAACTCGGCCGTTTCGATTTCGCCGACCGCGCCTACGACCAGCTTCTGAAGATCGCCGGCCGGCGCCCGCGCATCGTCAACAATATGGGCTATTCGCAGCTCCTGCGTGGCAACAAGAAGAAAGCGCGGGTGCTCCTCATGGAAGCCGAGCGCGCGCTGCCGGGCGATAAGCTCGTCGAAGCGAACATCGCGCTTCTGAACAAGGGCTGAGGGTCCAACATTCAGCCTCCGGCTTGATAGAGTTCCTTTATAGGATTCAGACGGGGGACGATCGGGCAGACTATTGCGCCGATCCTCGCTCCGGCACCAGTTCCATGTGGAGACGGGTGCCTGTCGCGGCGGCGTAGCGTCGCAAAGTGGAGAGCGACGGCGAAATACTGCCGCTTTCCAGCCGCGCTATGGCCGACTGGGTTGTCCCTATCCTCTTTGCCAGTTCGGCCTGCGAAAGCTTTGCCTCGTTGCGAGCACGGATAAGCGTCTCGATGATTGCATATTCGGCATCTGCCTGTTCGTATTCGCTCCGGAATTCCGGATCGCTCATCCAGCGATGCTTCAGTTCGGACAGTTTCGTCATTGCTTCACCATCGCCATTCGTTTGCGCGCCAATGCAAGCGCGCCCGCAGGAAGCTTCTGTGACTTCTTCGTGAAGACATGCAGCACGATTACGCGCCGGCCGGCCACGGTCACGTATATGCCTCTGGCAATTCCCTCGCGTGCCTTTGCCCGCAATTCCCAGAGCTTATCTTCAAGATGCTTCACATGCGGTTCGCGCATCTGTTCCAGGCCGAGTGTCTCCACCATTTCCATCAAGCGGAGGAGACGCGCCCGCAATGAAACCGGCAAGCGCTCAATCTCCGCGTCGACGTCGGGATTCCGGGTCTCGACCGTCCATCGCATATATGTGATAAATAGCGTATCCGCTATGCATGCGCAAGCTTGGGATTAGCCTCAGCTCGCCAGCGCCTCCATCGGCGGGCAGGAGCAGACGAGGTTGCGGTCGCCGGCGACATTGTCGATGCGCGAGACGGGCGGCCAGTATTTCGCCGCCGGGTCCGCACTCGCGGCGGGAAACGCGGCGACCTGCCGCGAATAAGGGTGCGTCCAGTTGTCGGCCAGCGTCTCCGCGGCCGCGTGCGGCGCGTTGACGAGCGGGTTGTCGTCCTTCGGCCATTCCCCGCGCGCCACCCTGGCCGCTTCCTCCGCAATGGCGATCATGGCGTCGCAGAAGCGGTCGAGCTCGCGCTTCGGCTCCGATTCCGTCGGCTCGACCATCAGCGTGCCGGCAACCGGCCAGGACATGGTGGGTGCGTGGAAACCGTAGTCGATCAGGCGCTTGGCGACGTCTTCTACCGTAATGCCTGCGCTTTCCTTCAAAACACGCGTGTCGAGGATGCATTCATGCGCGACGCGGCCGTTGCGGCCGGCATAGAGCACCGGGTAGTGCGCCTTCAGCCGCTCTGCAACGTAGTTGGCCGAGAGGATCGCGGTCTCGGTCGCCTGCTTCAGGCCGGAGGCGCCCATCATGCGGATATACATCCAGGTGATCGGCAGGATGGAGGCGCTGCCGTAGGGCGCCGCCGCCACGGCATGCGAGGAGCCGAATGCCTCATGGCCGGGCAAAAAGCGCTTCAGGTGCTTTGCCACGCCGATCGGACCAATACCCGGTCCGCCGCCGCCATGCGGTATGCAGAAGGTCTTGTGCAAGTTCATGTGACAGACATCCGCGCCGATATCGCCCGGCCGCGCCAGCCCGACCAGCGCGTTCAGATTGGCGCCGTCGAAATAGACCTGGCCGCCATGTTCGTGGATCACCCGGCAGATGTCGCGCGCGCCTTCCTCGAAGACGCCGTGCGTCGAGGGATAGGTGAACATCAGCGCCGCCAGATTGGCGGCATGCTCGGCAGCCTTGGCTTTCAGATCGTCGAGGTCGATATCGCCGTGCTCGGTGCAAGCGACGACCACAACCCGCATTCCGGCCATATGGGCGCTCGCCGGATTGGTGCCATGGGCGGAAGAGGGGATCAGGCAGACATCGCGGTGCTCGTCGCCGCGCGACAGGTGATAGCGGCGGATGGCGAGCAGCCCGGCATATTCGCCCTGGCTGCCGGCGTTCGGCTGCAGCGAGACGGCGGCGAATCCGGTGATCTCGGCGAGCCAGGTTTCGAGCTGCCCGATCATCTCGCGATAGCCGCGCGTGTGGCGCGCCGGCGCGAAGGGGTGAAGGTTGGCCACCGTCGGCCAGCTTACCGGCATCATCTCGGCCGCGGCGTTCAGCTTCATCGTGCAGGAGCCGAGCGGGATCATGGCGCGGTCGAGCGCGAGATCCTTGTCGGAGAGCCGGCGCAGGAAGCGCATCATCTCCGTCTCCGAGCGGTTCTCGTGGAAGACCGGCTGGGTCAGGAAATTCTTGCCGCGCGGCCTGCCGGGCAGGGCGGATTTGGCCGTCCCGGGCAGTTTGGCGCCGAAGAGGAGGGCGATGGCTTCGAGATCGGCCTCCGTCGAAGTCTCGTCGAACGTGACGGCAAGCCGGTCCTCGTCGATGGCGCGCAGGATGCGTCCGCCCTTTTCGGCAATCTTGGCAATGGCTTCCGCTCTGCCTTTCACAAAGAGCGTCAACGTATCGAAGAAGGAAGCGCCTTCGATCTCGATCTTTGCGGCTTTCAAGGCCGCGTGCAGCCGGCAGGCCAGCCCGTGCACCCCGGATGCGATGGCCTGCAAGCCCTCCGGCCCGTGCCAGATGGCGTAGGCGGCGGCCATGTTGGCGAGCAGGGCCTGCGCCGTGCAGATGTTGGAGGTCGCCTTCTCACGGCGGATATGCTGCTCGCGCGTCTGCAGCGCCAGCCGATAGCCCGGCCGTCCCTTGCTGTCGACCGACGGGCCGTCGTGGCGGCCGGGCATCAGCCGCGTCAGCCGGTCGGCCACCGCGCAATAGGCCGCATGCGGCCCGCCAAAGCCCATCGGGACGCCGAAACGCTGCATAGAGCCGACGGCGATATCGGCGCCGAGCGCGGCCGGCGGCTCGGTGAGCGTCAGCGCCAGCGGATCGGCAACGAAGATCACCAGCGCGTCCGTCTCCTTCGCCTTGCGGATTCCGGCGGAATGGTCGCGATAGACGCCGAACGTGTCCGGCCAGGGCACGATCAAGGCGGCCGTGTCAGCGTCCACCTGGCCCCCGTTGATGGTCATCCCGAGCGGCTCGGCGCGTGTCCTGACCACGTCCAGCACCTGCGGGTGCAGCGCGCCGGCGAGCGCCACGCGCGTGCGTTTTTCGCGATGGTGCCTGAAGGCCATGCCGACGGCCTCCGCCACCGCCGTTGCCTCGTCGAGCAGCGAGGCGGACGCGATCGGCAGGCCCGTCAATTCGGTGATCAGCGTCTGGAAGTGGAACAGCATCTCCAGCCGCCCCTGGCTGATCTCGGCCTGGTAGGGGGTGTAGGCCGTGTACCAGGCCGGGTTCTCGAACAGATTGCGCTGGATCACCGGCGGGACGAAACAGCCATGATAGCCCTGGCCGATAAAGCTCTTCAGCACCTTGTTGCGGCCCATCATCGCCGAAAGCTCGCCGAGCGCCTCGGCCTCGCTCGCGGGCGCCGGCAGGTCGAGCGGCCGGTCGAGCCGGATCGATTTCGGCACGGCCTGGCTGATGAGCGTCTCGACGGACGGCAGACCCAGCGCCGCAAGCATGGCGCGCTGGTCTTTCGGCGCGGGGCCGATATGGCGGGAGGCGAAGGGAGAAGAAGTCATGATGTGATCCTGCGTTGGCGGTTCCAGCCGGACACACCTCCCTCTGGCCTGCCGGCCATCTCCCCCTCAAGGGGGGAGATTTTGCCTGCCGTATCGGCCAGCTCGCCTTCATCGGAGTCCGAGATTGGCGGCAAGCCAGACGAAGCCGATCTCCCCCTTGAGGGGGAGATGGCCGGCAGGCCAGAGGGGGGTGAAATCCGTTTGCGTCATGAAGAACGGTGAACTCAGCCGATCGTTTTCCGGTAGGCCGCTTCGTCCATCAGGCCGGAAAGCTGGCTTTCGTCGGAAAGCTTCATCTTCCAAAGCCAGCCGTCGCCGGAAGGGGCCGAGTTGACCAGCGCCGGCTCGCTCGAAAGCTTGTCGTTCACGTCGGTCACCTCACCGTCGGCGGGCGCATAGACATCCGAGGCGGCCTTGACCGATTCCACGACCACCGTCGCATCACCCTTCGAAAGCATCCGGCCCTTATCCGGCAGTTCGACGAAGACGAGATCGCCGAGTTGCTCTTGCGCGTAATCGGTGATGCCGACGGTCGCGACGCCGTTCTCGACGCGGATCCATTCATGGTCTTCGGTGAAATAGGTGGTCGCCATAGGCACTATCCTTTGCGGTAGCGGTGAGGGACGAAGGGAAGGGGATGGACGGTAACGGGCAGCCGGTTGCCGCGTACTTCGGCGAAGAGGCGCGTTCCGGATTGGGCCAGGCCGGCAGCCACATAGCCCATGGCAACAGGCGTTTCGGCGCTCGGGCCGAACCCGCCGGAGGTGACCCGTCCGGCGCGCTCGCCGCCTTCGGTGAAGAGTTCCACGCCGGCGCGCACGGGCTGACGGCCCTCGGGCTTCAGGCCGACCCGTTTCTCGGGCGCGCCTTCGGCGATCCTGCTCGCCAGCGCCTCCGCGCCGACGAAACTTGCCTTCTCGCGTACGGATTTGGGGATCGCCCACATCAGTGCGGCGGAAACGGGATCGGTGGAGGGATCGATGTCCTGCCCGTGCAGGCAGAGGCCGGCTTCCAGGCGCAGGCTGTCGCGTGCCGCGAGGCCGACCCATTGGACGCGCTCGTCGGCAAGGAGGTTTTCGGCAAGTGCGGCGCCGTCCTTCACCGGCACCGCGATCTCGAAACCGTCCTCCCCCGTATAGCCGGACCGCGTCAGGAACCAGCCGGGCCTTGGTTCGAAGCCGTGCATGAAGGTCAGGTGAGCCACGTCGATGCCGGCTGTCGTGAGCACAGCCTCCGCCTCCGGCCCCTGGAGCGCCAGGAAAACGCGCTCCAGCGGCTCGACCGTGCAATCGAACCGGCGCGCCACCGCCTTCAGGTGCTTTTCGTCCGATGCCGCATTGCCGGCATTGGCGACGACGATGAAACGATGCGCTCCGAGCCGCGTGACGATCAGATCGTCGAGGATGCCGGCATTTTCGTCCAGAAGCAGAGTGTATTTCGACTGGCCGTTGGTAAGCGCCCCGGCGTCCAGAGGGCAGGCGCGATCGAGGAAGGCCGCGGCTTCCGGGCCGGCGACCTCGAAGAGCTGCATATGCGAGATGTCGAAGAGCCCGGCATGGGCGCGGGTATGAAGGTGCTCCTTCATCACGCCGAGAGGATAGCTGATCGGCATCGACCAGCCGGCGAAGGCGCCGAAACGCGCCCCGGCAGCCCTGTGCATGTCCTGCAGGGGTAAGGTCCTGGTCGCCGTTTCTTCGCCGCTCATGGCTTCTCCAGAAAAGCACGATCAACCGCAGTCGCGGCCATTCCGTGCCCCTCTGTCTGAAGCCTGAGAGACTCGCGCCCCGGAACCCTGTCGGCAGCGCTTACACCTTCGGCGCGGGGTTTCCCCCGACTTTCCAGAGCGTCATTCCCGTTTGCGGTTCTTTTGCCTGAGAGATTTCGGGCGATTTCCCCTTCGGCGGCCGCTCTCGCGACTCTCTCCCGCAAACGGCTGGGGCCGAAGCCCCTGACAACCGAACGCTTACCTCACGGAAGCGACGATGTCACTCCCCCGCGATCAGCTCGTCTACAAGCGACTGGTTGGCGCGGTCCATATACCCCAGTTCGTGGGTGATCCGTCCGATCAGCTCGCCGGTCGCGGCGTGCAACGATTTTAGCTTTTCGAGCTGGCTATTGATCTTTTCAGCCGCCAATCTCTCCAGCGGGTCTACCGGCGACGTGCCGACGCCGTGCAGCAGCCAGGAGATGTGGCACAATGAATTTTACGCCATCGCCGCGCTGCCGTGAGGTCGCGGATGACGGAGATGCATTCAAATTCCCGCGTACCAGTCGTAGCCGTTATCCTCCCAATAGCCGCCCTTGCCCTCGCCGAACTGGGCGAGACTGTCGGTCAGTTCGATCGACTTGACGTATTTCGCCATCTTGTAGCCGAGCTGGCGCTCGACGCGGCAGCGCAGGGGCGCGCCGTTCGCCACCGGCAGAGCCTGGCCGTTCAGCCCGTAGGCCATGATCGTCTGCGGGTGGCGCGCATCGATCATGTCTATCGATTCGTAGTATTTGATGCCGCCGGAAAGGCTTTCCTCGATCGTGTCGAGGCATTTGAAGACGACATAGCGCGCCTCCGGCTTCACCTTCGCCTGGTCGAGCAGGTGGGCGAGCGGCACGCCGGTCCATTCGGCGATGCAGCTCCAGCCTTCGACGCAGTCGTGGCGGGTGATCTGCGTGCGGCTCGGCATGTTGCGCAGCTCGTCGAGCGAGAAGGAGAGCGGCTTCTCGACCAGCCCGCCGATCTCGAAGCGGTAGTCGGCGAAATTCGAGGCCACCAGCGACCGATAGTACGGATCGTCCGGATCGGTGCTGCCGTTCGGGCGTTGCGGCTGGCGGATCGCGCTTTTCGGATATTCCGGCGCGAGCGCCTCGCGGCCGAGAACGAGCCGCTGTGCCTTGTATGTCAGGTCGTTGGCGCCTTCGATGAAATTGCGCACTGCGTTGTCGCGGTCGCCGAGCATGTCGAACACGTCGCAACCGGAAAGCGCCAGGCCCGAGCCGGTGAGCGTTGCCGCGGTCAGGAATTTGCGGCGGGAGAGCATGAATTTCGTCATGGTCTATTCTCCGGGCTCGGGCATCGGCGGCGGCGGATCGGTCCGGTACCAGCCAGTGATGATGGAACGCAGTTCGTTCAGCGGGCCCGCCGCCAGCACCATCAGGATATGGACGATGAAGAAGAGGACGATCAGCGCCATGCCGATGAAATGGATGGTGCGGGCCGTCTGGCGTCCGCCGAAGAGGTCGAGCAGGAAGGGCAGCGCCGTATCCATGCCGGGCGACATGGTGAGCCCGGTCAGGATCATCAGCGGCAGGAGGATGAAAAGCACGCCGGCATAGGAGAGCTTCTGCAACACGTTGTAGTCGCGCGTGTGATGGAAACGGAAACGGAGATGGTCGGCGAAGTCGCGCGGCAGGCGCCTGAGATCGCGGCCGCGCGGCAGCAGGTCGCGTCCGACATGACCGTTCAGGATGCCGGCAATCAGCCAGACGAGCCAGGTGCCGACAAGGATCCAGGCGAAGAAGAAATGGACGACGCGGCCGGTGGCGAGGTCCTGGTAAGACGGGATCGTCGCCCAGGCCGGGAAGGCGCGGGCGGCGAGATCCTCGCCGCTGCCGGAGAGACCGAGCACGCCGGTCGTATCGAAGGTCCGGCCGAAAAGGGTGGTATAGCCTTTCGGCCCCTGATCGGTATTCGCGGCGCTGAAGCTCAGGATGGCGTTGTCGAAGCCGAAACCGGACTGCTGGCCGATATTGAGGTCCGGCCGGGCGTTGAAGATCTGAAGGCCGGTCAGAAGCAGGAAGAACAGGCTGATCGCCCAGAGCCAATGGGTCAGGCGGGTCCAGGCGGATTGCCGATAGACCAGCGGACGCTCGACGGAAGCGGCGGGTGGCGATGTCTCCTGTCCGATTGCGGCCGCGCTTCGCAATTCCGTTTCGTTCGCCATGGAAGCGGCCTCCCGTGCCGTTCGCATTGGATGCGCCCTCGACTCGACGCTTGCGACACTAGTAACGGAGCCGGAGGCGCCCGGTGTTTCAATCTAGCATGAAATCTTCTTGAGAGGTATGTGAGCGGCCGGACGGAAATGGCTATTTGTGTCTTCTAGCGCGTTGCCGTGATAAGATCGGCACCGGCTCCCACCTTTGCTGCAAGGGCGGCAAGCTTCCGGTCAGCGGTCACGATCAGGTCACGCCGTTCGAGGCTCAACGCGATGTAGAGGCAATCATACACCGGGTGCTGCCATTCGAGTGCAAGTTCGAGCGCAGCGGGCAGGAGTTGCCGGTCTGGCACGACCTCCGACAGAAGAAATTCCAGCTCTTCAACACTTTGGGCGCAGAACTCCCTTTCGATCTTCCCGGCGCGGGATTGCTTGTAGAGAACGTTCGCCGTCTCAACGACAAGAAAGCCCGGGCCGATCAGGTTCAACTGTCGTCGATATGGCGCCGCCGGCTCACTGAATTCGGTTTCGGCGAACCAATGCGCCGCCACACTGGCATCAATGATCATCGTTCGTTCCCGGATCTTCGCTCAGTCCCGAAAAATCGCGTCCGAGTTCGTGCTCTCGGTCGTATCGAATCTGTTCGATGATCTCCTGGCCGGAACTCGGCTTCGACCGCGCCCGGATCGCGTCGATGCGCCGGATCACCTCCTCGCGTGAGGGCTTCGCCTTCTCCGCGATCGCCTCGCGCGCAAGCTGTTCGGCGGATTTGCCGTCCGCCTTCGCACGTTCCTTGAAGCGCTTGAGCACGTCGTCCGGAATGTTGCGCACCACCATGCTGGCCATGAATGCCTCCTCTGATATCGAGAATGATATCACATAAAGGGGCCGCGTGGAACCGCCTCAGCCGGCAGCGCGAAGCGCCTGCCGGATCAGCCGGTCGAGCGCCTGCAGGAAGGCGGAACGGTCGCGCGGAGCGAAGGCGGCGTTGTAGCCCTTCGATTCGCCGGTTTCGCGCAAATGCCGATTGAGATCGCGCATGGCGAGCGCCGTGCCGATCGTCTCGGCCGTGAATACCTTGCCGGTCGGACCGAGAGCGAGCGCCCCTTTCTCCAAGGCGCGGGCGGCAAGCGGGATGTCGGCGGTGACGACGATGTCGTTGGCTGCTGCGGTGCCGGCAATCCAGTCGTCGGCCGCGTCGAACGCCGCCGATACGATGACGTTACGGACCATCGGATCGCGCGAGGGCCGCAGCCCCGCATTCGCTACGAAGGTGACGGCAAGCCCATGCTGCTCCGCCACCCTGACGATCTCCTCCTTCACCGGGCAGGCGTCGGCGTCGACCAGGATCTGCGGATTTGTCATTTGCCGAGCGACACCGCGGCGTTGACCGCCGCCGCCACGATCACCGTGTTGAAGAAGAAGGAGACGATGCCGTGGAGCAGCACCGCCTTGCGCATCGCCGTTGACGTGAGGCCGGTGTCCGCGGTCTGCGCGGTCATGCCGACAACGGTCGAGAAATAGAGGAAATCCCAGCCGCCGGGCGGCGTATCGCCCGGAAACTCCAGGCCCTTGTGCGGCTCGCTCTTCCTTCCCCTGGAGCCTTCGTGCTGGTCGCCTGGCCACCAGTAGAGATGGGCATAGTGCAAGGCTGCCATCAGATGGATGGTGAACCAGCCGAGCGGGATCGCCGCGAGCGAGAACACGAGACGTAACGGCTTCGGGTCGGGACTGTCGTTGACCACCTCGAAGAGCCCGTAGACCGCCACGCAGATGACCGCGATCGTGACCACGAATATGATCTGCACCGGCAGATCGGTCTTGCGCGCGTTCTTTCGCAGATAGTCGGCGGTAAGGAGCGGCATCTGGCTCATCACCAGGACGATATAGACGCCGAAGAAGACGGTGGCGCCGACGGTCGAGGCCAGGGGCCTCGTGAAGAACAATGACAGACCGAGCGCGCCGACGCCCGCCGCCGCGGCGATGTAGAAGGGAATGTGCCGGCCGAGCGGCCTTCGCAGGATCATGGACAAAAGCCCTCCGCCGGGCCTGCCGGAGACCGGACGTTATTGCGCCTTTGCGGCCGGTCTCGCAATGTCCGCCCGAGCCCTTCCCGGTGCAATTGCCGCACATCGGCTTTCGTCATTTGGCGGATTGAGCCTTCGTCGCGAAGCCCATAAAACGGGCCATTGCCTGGAGGAAGCCTTCCGGATGTTCAAGAAGATTTTGATCGCCAATCGCGGCGAGATCGCCTGCCGCGTCATCAAGACCGCGCGCCGGATGGGAATTGCCACCGTCGCCGTCTATTCCGACGCGGACCGCACGGCGCTGCATGTCGAGATGGCCGACGAGGCCGTGCATATCGGCCCTTCGCCCGCCGCCGAGAGCTATCTCGTCGCCGACAGGATCATCGAGGCTTGCAAGTCGACCGGCGCGGAGGCCGTCCATCCGGGCTACGGCTTCCTTTCCGAGCGCGCTTCCTTCTGCGAGGCGCTCGAGAAGGAAGGCATCGTCTTCATCGGCCCGAAGCCGAAGGCGATCCGCGCCATGGGCGACAAGATCGAATCGAAGAAGTTCGCGGCCGCGGCCAAGGTCAGCACCGTTCCCGGCCATCTCGGCATCATCGAAGATGGCGATCACGCCGAGAAGATCGCAGCCGAGATCGGCTATCCAGTGATGATCAAGGCGTCGGCCGGCGGCGGCGGCAAGGGCATGCGCATCGCCTGGTCGAAGGCGGAGGTGCGCGAAGGTTTTGAACGCGCGAAATCGGAAGCGAAAAGCTCCTTCGGCGACGACCGCGTCTTCATCGAGAAATTCGTGGTCGAGCCGCGCCATATCGAGATCCAGGTGCTCGCCGACGCGCATGGCGACGCCATCTACCTCGGTGAGCGCGAATGCTCGATCCAGCGCCGTAACCAGAAGGTGGTGGAGGAGGCCCCGTCGCCTTTCCTCGACGAGAAGACGCGGGCCGGGATGGGCGAGCAGGCCGTGGCGCTGGCGAAGGCGGTCGATTACCAGAGCGCGGGCACGGTCGAGTTCATCGTCGACAAGGACCGCAATTTCTATTTCCTCGAGATGAATACGCGCCTACAGGTCGAGCATCCGGTGACCGAACTCGTCACCGGCATCGACCTCGTCGAGCAGATGATCCGCGTCGCCGCCGGCGAGCGGCTTTCGATCAAGCAGGCGGACATCAAATTGAACGGCTGGGCGGTGGAAAGCCGGCTCTATGCCGAGGACCCGTACCGGAACTTCCTGCCCTCGATCGGCCGCCTCACGCATTACCGCCCGCCGGCGGAGGGCGAGCATGACGGCGCGATCGTGCGCAACGACACCGGCGTCACCGAAGGGTCGGAAATCTCCATGTATTACGACCCGATGATCGCCAAGCTCTGCACCTGGGCGCCGACCCGGCTAGAGGCGATCGACGCGATGGCGGACGCGCTCGACAGTTTCGTGGTCGGCGGCATCGAGCACAACATCCCGTTCCTCTCCGCGCTCATGCAGCATCCGCGCTGGCGCGAGGGCCGGCTTTCGACGGGCTTCATCGCCGAGGAATATCCGGACGGTTTTCATCCGCGCGAGCCCGACGAAGAAGAAAAGGCGATCGTCGCGGCAATTGCAGTCGCCGTCGAACTCATCCGTCGCGACCGGCTGGATCGACTGCCGGGACGGCTCGCGCCGCATTCCGGCAGGGTGAAGAGCGACTGGTCGGTGCGGATCGGCGATGAATATCTGCCGGTGCGCGTCGCGGGCGGCGCCGTGTCGGTTCCGTTGCGGATCGAGCTTGCCGTAGGCGATGGCGAGCCGCTCACGGTGGCTTCCGATTGGCGGCCGGGCGAGATCGTCTGGCGGGGCACTGTCCGCGACCGGCGGGTGGCGGCCCAGATTTACGGCATATTGAACGGCATCCGCGTCGCCTGGCGCGGCCTGGCGGTCACCGCGCGCGCCATGCTGCCGAGGGTCGCGGAACTCGACAGGCTGATGCCGGTGAAGGCGCCGCCGGACACCTCGAAACTGCTTCTCTGCCCGATGCCCGGCCTGGTCGTATCCATTGCCGTCAGCGAAGGACAGGAGATCAAGGCCGGCGAGACGCTGGCCATCGTCGAAGCGATGAAGATGGAGAACGTGCTTAGGGCCGAGCGGGACCTCACGGTGAGCAAGATCAATGTCAGGAAGGGCGACAGCCTCGCCGTCGACGCGGTGATCATGGAGTTCGCGTAGGCCCGAACACGTTGTAGCTTGCGCAGGTCGATTCGGACGGCAAGGGCCAGGGTGAAATGGCGGACCAAAAACTTCCGCGCGATCCGTTGAAACGCGAGGCGATGGCGAAGGCCAATGCGCCGGCAGGCCCGGCGCGCCTTTTCATCCATCTGCGCGTGCACTCCGCCTATTCGCTGCTCGAGGGCGCGCTGCCGGTCGCGAAGATCGTGGCGCACGCCAAGGCGGACCGCACGCCGGCCATCGCCATCACCGACACGAACAATCTCTTCGGCGCGATGGAGTTTTCGCAGAAGGCGGTGAAGGAGGGCATTCAGCCGATCATCGGATGCCAGCTCGATCTCTGCTTTGATGATGAAGCGCCGGCCGGACCGCGCTCCGGCGGACGGCGGGGCGGGCCGGAACTGTCGCCGGTCGTGCTGATCGCGGCAACCGAAACGGGCTACGCCAATCTGGTCCGTCTGGTCAGCCGCGCCTATCTCGACACCTCGCCGTCCGAGCCGACCCACATACTGGCGAACTGGCTCCGGGATCTTTCCGACGGCATCATCTGCCTTACCGGCGGCGAGCGCGGCCCCATCGGCAGGGCGTTGAGAGAGGAGCATGCCGAAGTCGCGGAAAGCCGGCTCCTTTTCCTGAAGGAACGCTTCGGCGACCGGCTCTATGTCGAGCTCCAGCGGCCGAACGGATACAACCGCGCGGTCGAGGCGGCATTCATCGAGCTTGCCTACCGGCATGAACTGCCGCTCGTTGCGACCAACGAGGCATTCTTCCTCAAGCGCGACGATTACGAGGCACATGACGCGCTGCTCGCCATCGCCGAAGGCACCGTCGTTGCCGTGGACGAGCGGCGTCGGCTGACCGAAGAAAGCCACCTGAAAAGCCAGGCGGAGATGGCGGCGCTCTTCGCCGATCTGCCGGAGGCGATCGACCATACGGTCGAGATCGCCCGCCGCTGTGTTTATTATCCAAGGAACCGCGCGCCGATCCTGCCGCGCTTCACCACCGCTGAGGTGAGCGATCCGGAAGAGGCGGAAAGGGCGGAATCGGAAGAGCTGAAGGCGCAGGCCCGGCAGGGCCTCGACGCGCGGCTCGCTACGCACGGTATGGCGGCCGGCTTCACCGAAAAGGACTATCGCGAGCGGCTGGAATTCGAGCTCGGCATCATCGAGCGGATGAAATATCCGGGCTATTTCCTGATCGTCTCCGACTTCATCAAATGGGCGAAGGCGCACGGCATTCCGGTCGGTCCGGGCCGCGGTTCAGGCGCCGGCTCGCTGGTCGCCTGGTCGCTGACCATCACGGACGTCGATCCGCTGCGCTTCTCGCTGCTCTTCGAGCGCTTCCTCAATCCCGAGCGCGTGTCGATGCCCGACTTCGACATCGACTTCTGCCAGGACCGTCGCGACGAGGTGATCCGCTACGTGCAGGAGCGCTACGGCCGCCAGCAGGTGGCGCAGATCATCACCTTCGGAACCTTGCAGGCCCGCGCGGTGCTGCGCGACGTCGGCCGCGTGCTGCAGATGCCCTACGGCCAGGTCGACCGGCTCTGCAAGATGGTGCCGGCCAACCCGGCCAATCCCGTCAAGCTTGCCGAGGCCATCGCCAACGAGCCGCGTTTCGCCGAGGAGGTCGAGAAGGAGCCGATCGTCCAGACGCTGCTCGACATGGCGCAGAAGCTCGAAGGCCTCTATCGCCACGCCTCGACGCATGCAGCCGGCATCGTTATCGGCGACCGGCCCCTCTCGGAACTGGTGCCGATGTACCGCGATCCGCGCTCGGACATGCCGGTGACGCAGTTCAACATGAAATATGTCGAGCAGGCGGGGCTGGTGAAGTTCGACTTCCTCGGACTGAAAACGCTGACCGTGCTCGACACGGCTGTGAAGCTGATCAGACGCCGCGGCATCGACATCGATCTCGGCAAGATACCGCTCGACGACGCGGAAACCTACGCCATGCTGTCGCGCGGCGAGGTGGTCGGCGTGTTCCAGGTTGAAAGCGCCGGCATGCGCAAGGCGCTGATCGGCATGAAGCCGGACCGCATCGAGGATCTGATCGCGCTGGTGGCGCTCTATCGCCCCGGCCCGATGGAGAACATCCCGACCTACAACGCCCGCAAGCACGGCGAGGAAGAGATCGCCTCGATCCATCCGAAGATCGATCACCTGGTGGCGGAGACCCAAGGGGTCATCGTCTATCAGGAACAGGTGATGCAGATCGCGCAGGAGCTTTCCGGCTATTCGCTCGGCGAGGCCGATCTCCTGCGGCGCGCCATGGGCAAGAAGATCCGCGCCGAGATGGACCAGCAGCGCGTGCGCTTCGTCGATGGGGCGGTCGAGCGCGGCGTCGACAAGGCGCAGGCGAACATGATCTTCGACCTGCTGGCCAAGTTCGCCGATTACGGCTTCAACAAGAGCCACGCGGCCGCCTATGCCATCGTCTCCTATCAGACCGCCTACCTGAAGGCGCACTATCCGGTCGAGTTTCTTGCCGCCTCGATGACGCTCGACATGTCGAACACCGACAAGCTCGCCGATTTCAGGCAGGACGCCATCCGGCTCGGCATCGATGTCGTGCCGCCCTCGGTTCTCACTTCCTTCCGCGATTTCGAAGTCGGCGAGAACCGGATCTTCTACTCGCTGGCCGCGATCAAGGGGGTCGGGGACGCGGCGGTCGAGCACATTGCGGCGGTGCGCAAGGCGAAGCCGTTTGCAAGCCTCGAGGATTTCTGCGCCCGCATCGACCCGAAGATCGTCGGCAAGCGCGTCTTCGAGAGCCTGATCGCAGCCGGCGCCTTCGACTGCTTCGGCCATGACCGCGCGGCGCTGACGGCGGGCGTCGACCGGCTGATGGGCATGGCCGCGCTCACCCAGCAGGAAGCCTCGCTCGGCCAGGGCAACATGTTCGGCGCCATCGACCAGGGGCCGTCCGAAAAGCTGCGCCTGCCCGCCGTCGATCCATGGCTGCCGGCGGAAAGGCTGCATCGCGAGTTCCAGGCGGTCGGCTTCTACCTCTCGGCGCACCCGCTCGACGGCTACAGGAAGCTGCTCGAAAGGATGCGCGTGCAGAACTGGGCGGAGTTCTCGAACGCGGTGAAGCGCGGCGCTTCAGCGGGCCGGCTCGCCGGCACGGTCACCTCGAAACAGGAGCGCAAGACGCGCACCGGCAACAAGATGGGCGTCGTGCAGCTTTCCGATACAAGCGGCCAGTTCGAGGCGGTGCTGTTCTCGGAGGCGCTGGCGCAATACCGCGATCTGCTGGAACCCGGCCGCTCTGTCGTCATCACCGTCTCGGCCGAGGACCGGCCGGAAGGCATCAATCTGCGCATCCAGTCGGTGCAGGCGCTCGACGAGGAGGCGAGCCGCATGCGCCAGGAAATGCGCGTCTTTCTGCGCGATGCTGCGCCGGCGAACGCGCTTTCCGCGCGCCTCTACCGGGGCGGGGAAGGGCAGGTCTCGGTCGTGCTCATCAAGGAAGGCGGCGCGGCGGAGGTCGAGATCGAGCTGCCGGACCGCTACCGCCTCTCACCGCAGATCGCCGCCGCCATCCGCGCCGTGCCGGGCGTGGTGGAGGTGGAACTGGTGTGAGGACTCGGCTCATTTGAAAGTAGATCACCCCACCCCCGGCCTATCGGCCGGACCCTCCCCATCGAGGGGAGGGAGGGCGCCAGACTCGCCGCCCTCCTCCCCCTCGACGGGGGAGGTGGCCCGAAGGGCCGGAGGGGGTGAAAAATCAGCTTCCAACGGGTTTCTTACCCAAACCTCGCCGGTTCGCCCTTCAGAGCTTCCTCCAGCATTCTCTCATATTTCCGACGCGGCACGTCGACGGCGCCGAAGCGCTTCAGGTGCTCGGTCGTGAATTGCGTGTCGAGCAGCTGGAAGCCGCGCGCGTTCAGCCGCTCGACGAGTGCGACGAGACAGACCTTGGAAGCGTCGCGCTTGCGCGCGAACATGCTTTCCCCGAAAAAGACGCGGCCAAGCGTGACGCCATAGAGGCCGCCGACGAGCCGGCCTTCGCGCCACGCCTCCACCGTGTGGCAATGGCCCTGCTCGAAAAGCCGCGTGTAGGCGTCGCGGATCGGCCCGTTGATCCAGGTGTTGCGGCGCTCCGGCCGGCGCTCGGCGCAGCCCTCGATCACGCCGGCGAAATCACGGTCGAAGGCGATCTCGAACGTGCCGCGGCGGATGGTCTTCGCCAGGCTCTTCGGCACATGGAAACCGTCGAGCGGGATGATGCCGCGTGTCTCCGGCCTGACCCAGAACACTTCCGGATCGTCGGCATTCTCCGCCATCGGGAAAACGCCGGAGGCATAGGCTCTCAGCAGAAGATCGGTCGGGATGCCGAAGCCGGGTGCGAGGGGGCGGGTCATTGCCGGGTCCGCCCTGTCCCCGGTGCGTCCTTCGAGGCTCGCCCGCCGACGCCTTCGCTCAGTCGCACAGGTGGTGCGGGCTCGCACCTCAGGATGAGGAACGCAGGCGGATGGCTTCGGAATCCGGATATGCGCGCGG
>JBQCFH010000479.1:0-6598 GCA_051959385.1 Rhizobiaceae bacterium
ATAGGCGGCAGCAAATGCGCAGGCTCGTCGTCGCTCTGGTCGTTCTGGTCATCGCCGCCGGGCTTGCCTTCTGGGTTCTCACCATGCCGCGCCCGCTCGACGCGGCGGCGCTTGCCGCGTTGCATCCGGGCGATGCGGCCAAAGGTGAGCGGATATTCTGGGCCGGCGGCTGCATCTCATGCCACGGCCGGCCCGGAGCCAAGGGCAGGGACAGACTGGAACTGTCCGGCGGGCTTCAATTGAAGACTCCTTTCGGCACCTTCGTGCCGCCGAACATATCGCCGGACAAGAAGGACGGCATCGGCGCCTGGACGCTCGCGGACTTCGCCAATGCCCTGAAACGCGGCGTCTCGCCGGAGGACCGGCACTATTATCCGGCGTTTCCCTATCCTTCCTACGCCAGGATGAAGCTCGGCGATATCGCCGACCTCTTTGCCTATCTCCACACGCTGCCGCCGGTTTCCGGCCGTGCGCCTCCCGACCAGGTTTCCTTCCCGTTCTCGGTCCGCCGCGGCATCGGGCTGTGGAAGTTGCTCTACCTGTCGGACAAGCCTGTCGTCAGCCTGCCGGCCGATGCGCCGCAGAAAGTGAGGGACGGGCAATATCTCGTCGAAGGGCCGGGGCATTGCGGCGAATGCCACACGCCGCGTTCCTTCCTCGGCGGGACGGAAAACGGCCAATGGCTTGCGGGCGCGGCCGCCGTAGAGGGCAAGGGACATGTGCCGAACATAACGCCTGGCAAGGGCGGCATCGGCGACTGGTCTGAAAAGGACATCGCCTATTTCCTGGAAAGCGGCTTCACGCCCGATTTCGATTCGGTCGGCGGGGCCATGGTCGATGTCCAGGAGGATATCGCCCGCCTGCCGGCAACCGACCGGGAGGCGATCGCCGCCTATCTCAAGGCAATCCCGCCGCATCCGAACGGCTACCCGCCGGACAAGAAATAGCGCCGTCCGGCGGCTCAGAGTTCCAGCGGCGGGTCTGTCGGCGACATCGCGATTTCGTCCGTCTCGCCGCCGAGCTTGTCCGTCACCTTCAGCGCAAAAGCATAGACGAAGGCGATTTCCTCCAGGCGCGAAAAGCGGCCCGACGCGCCGCCATGGCCGGCATCCATGTTGATCCGGAAGAGAACAGGGTTGGTCCCCGTCTTCCTTGCGCGCAGCCGCGCCACCCATTTCGCCGGCTCCCAATAGGTGACGCGCGGGTCCGTGAGGCCGGCGACCGCGAGAATGGGCGGATAGTCCCTGGCGTCGACATTGTCGTAGGGCGAGTAGGACGCGATGGTCAGATAATCCGTGCGCGACTCCCTCGGATTGCCCCATTCCGGCCATTCCGGCGGCGTGAGCGGCAGGCTGTCGTCGAGCATCGTCGCCAGCACGTCCACAAAGGGGACCTCGGCGATGAAGCCGCCGAAGGCCTGCGGCGCGAGATTTGCGACGGCGCCGATCAGGAGCCCGCCGGCCGACCCGCCCTGCGCCACGATACGGTCGTGGTTGGTGTACTTCTCGGCCACGAGATGCAGCGCCGCATAGACGAAATCGTCGAACGTGTTGTGCTTCTTTTCCTTTTTGCCGTCCTCATACCAGGAGAAGCCCTTGTCCTTGCCGCCCCTCACATGGGCGATGGCATAGATGAAGCCGCGGTCGACCAGCGACAGGCAGTTCGTGTTGAAGGCGGCCGGGATCGCGATGCCGTAAGCGCCGTAGCCGTAGAGCAGGCAGGGCGCGCTGCCGTCGAGGAGCGTATCCTTGTGGTAGAGCAGCGAGATCGGCACAAGCTGCCCGTCATGGGACGGCGCCATCAGGCGTCGGGTGACGTATTGCCCCGCATCGTGGCCGGAGGGCACCTCCTGCGTCTTGAGCAGGATGCGCTCGCGCGTCCGCATGTTGTAGTCGTAGACCTGCGACGGCGTGGTCATGGAGGAATAGGAGAAGCGGATCGTATCCGTATCGTATTCGTAGGCACCTGAGAGGCCGAGCGAATAGGCCTCCTCCTCGAAGGCGATCATGTGCTCCTCTTGGGTGGTCCTGTCGCGGATGACGATGCGAGGCAGCCCGTCCTTGCGCTCCAGCCGCACGAGGAAGTTCCTGAAGGCCATCACCGAGAGGATCAGCCGGCCGGCCTCATGCGGGATGAATTCGCGCCAGTTCTCCCGACCCGGCTCCTCGACCGGCGCGGTCATTACCTTGAAGTCCTTGGCGCCGTCCGCGTTGGTGAGGATGAAGAAGACGCCGCCGCCGTCCTCGAGGTCATATTGGAGGCCGGGCTCGCGCGCCGCCACGAGGCGCGGCGTGGCGAGCGGATTGTCGGCTGGAAGGATGCGGTATTCCGACGTCTCATGGTCGTGGATGGCGATGAACATCCACTTATTGGTCAGCGTCCCGCCGACATCCATGAAGAAGCCCGGATCCTTTTCCTCGTAGATCAGCCGGTCCCGGCTTTTACCGAGCGCATGATAGAAGATCTTCGAGGGGCGGTGGTTCGGATCGAGCCGGGTGTAGAAGAAGCCCGAGTTCGTGGCGTCCCAGGCGCCGGCGCCGCCGGTGTCGCTCACGCTGTCGGCCATATCGGCCCCGCTTTCGATGTCGCGGACATGGAGCGTGTAGAACTCCGATCCCTTGTCGTCGAAGCCCCACAAGAGAAGCTTGTGGTCGGGCGAGTGGTCGGCCCCGCCGAGGCGAAAATAGCTCGTGCCCTCGGCTTCCCTGTCGCCGTCGAGAAGGATGCGCTCCTCGCCGCCGTCGCGCGGCGAGCGGAAGAAGCGCGGCTGCTCTCCGCCGGCGGCAAAGGAGGTGCCGTAGGCGAAGGGCCCGTCCTTCATCGGAACGGAGGAATCGTCCTCCTTGATGCGGCCGCGCATTTCCCGGAAGAGCTTCTTCCGCAGCTTCTCCGTATTGGCCATCATGGCGGCCTGGTAGGTGTTCTCCGCTTCCAGATGCGAGCGGATGGCCGGGTCGAGCAGGGAAGGATCGCGGAACACTTCCTGCCAGTTCTCCGCGCGCAGCCAGGCATATTCATCGATGCGGCTGATGCCGTGCCAACTGTCTGTCACGGGGCGGGTTTCCGCCCGTGGCGCGGGAATGTCTGGGAATCTGACGGTCATGGAGCCTCTGGAAAAGCGGTGGAGGACGAGCGGCGGATTGGCCGTTCGCAAAGTCGCAGGCCTTTCCGGTTCCTGGATATAACGCAATATCCGCAAAGTGTATGGGGCGTGGACTCCCGCCTCGCCGCGCGGCAGTCGGCCGACGGCTTCAGGTTGCCTTTGCAGGCCCGAAGGACCATCTCACTAAGAAGCAAGCTTTATCGGGACGACGAAGCTGCAAATCCGGATTGCCCGCGTCTCGCCACAATCTTGTGGAACGCGTTAAAGTTGCAGCAGTTAAGTTCTTTTGCTCGAATACAGGAATAATTGGGCGTACTTCCCTAAGAAACTAGAATTAGTGAATTGACTTACACTATTCAAAGCGGCAATTAGGTGCCGGTCAACGCGAATCGCGTAAGTACCCGCTTTCTTGATTTCGTGTGCGAGAATTCCGCGCAACGCGAAGCGGAACAGAAGAGTAGATGTCGTATCAAGGGGCCAGAGAATGGACATGAACGAATCACCTGCCAAAAGCGCCGACATGCTCATTGAGCTTACAGCCGACGTCGTGGCGGCTTACGTCAGCAACAATCCGGTGCCGGTCTCGGAATTGCCGAACCTGATCGCCGATATTCATGCGGCATTGGGCCGCGTCGGAAGTGCGGTCGAGCAGACGCCGGTCGACAAGCAGAAGCCGGCCGTGAATCCCAAGCGCTCGGTCCATGACGACTATATCGTCTGCCTCGAGGACGGAAAGAAATTCAAGTCGCTGAAGCGCCATTTGATGACGCACTATAATCTGACCCCCGACCAGTATCGCGAGAAGTGGAACCTCGATACCAGCTATCCGATGGTCGCCCCGAACTACGCGGCGGCGCGCTCGCAGCTCGCGAAGAAGATGGGTCTCGGGCGCAAGGCCAAGGGACGGTAAGCCGCCCCTGCGGGATGTAGATCGACGGCGCCGGCGGGCGCCGTTTTGGTATTCGGGTTAGACCGCTCCATCGGAGACGGCGCAATGCGTCGCCTCAGCCTTGCCGGCGCAGACGGTCGAGCGCCTGCTTCATGGCGATGTGCCGGTTCAGGTCGTAGCTCCAGTGGCGCCGCGCGCCTTTCAGGCGTTCCCGTTCGATCAGCCGCTGCAAGCGCGCGATGATGCGCTCACGTTCCGCGGCGGACGTGGCGAGCGCATGGGGAAGATCGACGCCGCAGGTGAGGAACAGCGCCGCACGCTGCCCGGCTTCTGCCGAATTCCTCTCCTTCTCCTGCCTGTAATCCTCGATTTCCTCGGCCAGCCGTTGCATGGAATTCCTCGCGCCTTTTTCGCGGGACGATTTTCGTCCGGAGCGAAAAGGCGGGGACAAAATTCCGCCGCGTTGGGCGGAGTTACAGAAAAAATTGAAGACGAAACAGTAGGTTAATCTCAAATCGCCTGATCTCGCGTTCGTATTCTGTTCACGGTCGGATCGGATTTGGATATAAGAACATATTCCTAATAGAAGGGGATATGTTCAGTGCAGCGAGCTACAGCAATCCGGGCCGGGACGCTTTCCGAAATCGATCGAACGCCCGATCGAAATTCCACGTTTTCCGCATGGGGCAGCAACACGCCGAGCCGCATGTCGCGCGACCGGGCGGTCGAATTGTGCGATTGCCTGATCGACATCGCTGCCGCGCTGTTCAACGTGAGCGGCAAGGAATTGCGGCGGCCCGGCCGGTCCACGCTGGACGTGACGCGCGTGCGGCAGATGGCCATGTATGTGGGCCATGTCGTGCTGCGGCTCAGCATGAGCGATGTGGGGCGCGGCTTCGGGCGCGACCGGACGACCGTTCTTCACGCGTGCCACCTGGTCGAGGACATGCGCGACGATGCGGACTTCGACCGCGTGGTCGCCATGATGGAGCGGGTAGCGGGCGCCGCCTTCCGCGAACGGGGTACGATCTAAATGGGCGGCGCTGGCAGGCCGCGCGAGTTCGAGCGGGCAAGACGCAGGATCCTGAAGTTCCTTGCCGCCGGCCCGGCATCGATCGGAACATCGTCGGGCAAGGATTCTATCCTTCTGGAGAGCGACGGGCGCGGCACGATCGCGGCGCGGCGCAGCGAGCTCGAGGCGCTCGCAGGCGAGGGTCTGATTTGCCGCGCCGGCGGCGCCGTCGCTCTCTCGGCGGCCGGTGCGGCGGCACTCAAGCGCGCGGAAGCGCAGAAGGACCCATATCGGGAGCAGCATGGCGAGATCGAGCCGCAACGCTTCGATACGCCGGACGGCTGGCTCGTGGCCGACGTGAACCTGTCGGAATCGCCCCTGGGCCAGCTCGCCCGCCGCAAGGCGAAGGACGGCGCGCCCTTTCTGTCGGAGGCGGAATGGCGCTCGGGCGAGAGGCTGCGCGCGGACTATACACGCGCCAGGATCATGCCGCGGCTCGGCGCAAACTGGCAGGCCGCCATTGCGTCGGGACGGCGGGATGGCGGCGCCGGCGGGATCGCCGAGCTGACGGACGCCGCTCTTGCCGCGCGGCAGCGGGTCGAGCGCGCCATCGACGCGGTCGGACCGGAGCTTTCCGGCGTTCTGATCGACGTCTGCTGTTTCCTGAAAGGGCTTGAGACGGTGGAAATGGAAAGAGGATGGCCGGTACGCTCGGCCAAGATCATGCTGAAATCGGCGCTCGCGGCGCTGGCCCGCCACTATGAGCGCCCGGCGCGGCAGCACTCGCATCGTGTGCTGCACTGGGGAACGGACGATTACCGTCCGCGGCTTGGCGCCTCAGGCGGCGCCTGACAGAGCCGTACAGGGCGCATTTGGGTAGACGACTCTCCGGGCGCCACGCCGCCGGGCCTTCGTCAGGACCCTTCCATGGCGAGCGACTCTTCGGCATCCCGCTTGATGCGCTTCACCATGGAACGGAGACCATTGGCGCGTTGCGGGGTCAGGTGTTCGTCGAGGCCGAGTTCGCTCATCAGCCCCTCGGCGTCGATCCTGCCGATCTCGCTGGCGCGCTTGCCCGAAAAAAGGGCGAGCATGATCGCCACCAGTCCGCGGACGATATGGGCGTCGGAATCGCCGTCGAAGGTAAGCACCGGGTCGCGCTCTCCGGTCCGGTGGGTCAGCAGCCAGACCTGGCTGACGCAGCCCTGGACCTTGTGCTCGGCATCGCGTGCTTCCTCCGGAAAGGGCGGCAATTCGTTACCGAGCTCGATGATGTAGCGGTAGCGGTCTTCCCAGTCGTCCAGGAAGGCGAAATCGTCGCGAATGGCCTCTAAGGTGGTCGGCATGCACCCGATATAGTGAGCGGGCGGCGTGGCGTCACCCGATTTCCGCAAGAATCCGCCAGGGCGGGCGGCCTCCCCCGGAAAGCCGCTCGCTATTGTGCCGGCTTGTCGGCGCTGGCGACGGTTCCGGTCGTGAGGCCGGCGTCGTCGCCGGTATCGAGATGCTTGTCGAGCATCTGATAGGCGAGCTTGGCGCCGGCGCGCGCCCTGACCCCGATCGTGTGCAGCGCTTCCTGGCCGACCGTGCAGAC
>JBQCFH010000480.1:0-5703 GCA_051959385.1 Rhizobiaceae bacterium
ATGTACATGGCGCTCGGCGCCAACGACCTGATCGGCCGGGCGCGCGCCTCGATCAAATAGCTGTTATTTCAGCCGCGACAGGAAGCTTGCGAAGGCCATCGATCCTTCCGGCCATGGCCCGTAGCCGGCCGCGTCGTCGAGATGGCCGGCTTCGCCGGCGTCGATGAAGAGCGAGCCCCAGGCGGCGGCGATGTCCTCCGCCGTTTCGAATGCGCAGAACGGGTCGTTGCGGCTTGCAACTGTTATCGACGGGAACGGCAGCGGATCGCGCGGGTAGGGGCCGAACGTCTGCAGGTGGCGAGGCCGGATGGCCGGGTTCGCGACATCCGGCGGCGCGACGAAGAAAGCGCCGGCGACGGGGTTCCTGAACGCGCCGAGCGCCTGGACGGCGGTCGCCACGCCGAGCGAATGCGCGACGATGACGACGGGCCTGTCCGCCGCGTTGACCGCGTCCGCGAGCGTGCGCGTCCAATCCTCGCGCACCGGCTTCGTCCATTCCGCCTGCACCACACGGCGTCCGGTCGAAAGCTGCTTGCGCCAGCGGCTCATCCAGTGCTCGGGGCCGGAATCCTTCAAGCCGGAAACGAACAGGATATCGGTGTCCTTGACCTTCATGGCGCGCATGTAGGCCGCCTTCGCGGCGGGCGCAACGAGCCAATTGCGGCGATGTGAACGGCGTGTTCGCTATCGGGCGGCTTGCAAGCGGGCCCGGGCGGCACGATCTTTCCGGAAAGCCGGATGGCCGGCGCTTTCAGGAGTTTGCCGTCGTGGAAACGGTTCTGGACAAGCTGCCCTTCGCTGCGACAGCCCCGATCAGCGTGTCCCGTGTCGCGCTGAAGGCGCGCGACGCGGATGCGCTTGCGCAATATTACCGCGAGGTGGTCGGCCTTGCCGAGATTGCCCGCGCGCCGGGGAACATGACGCTCGGCGCGGGAGGCCGGCCGCTTCTGGAAATCGAGCATACGCCGAAGGCCAAGCCCGACGACCCGCGCAGCGCGGGGCTTTTCCATACCGCCTTCCTGCTGCCGACCCGCAGGGACCTGGCGCGGTGGGTGCGTTATGCGATCGAGAAGAAGATTCCGATCGACGGCGCCTCCGACCATTTCGTCAGCGAGGCGCTCTACCTCACCGATCCGGAAGGCAACGGCATCGAGATCTATGCCGACCGCCCGCACGAGCAATGGAAATGGAACGGCTCATCGGTCGACATGGGCACGGTGCGGCTGAACATCCCCAACCTCCTCAATGAAGTCGGCGACGATGACGCCGGCTGGAGCGGCGCGCCCGCAAACAGCGTCGTCGGCCACGTCCATCTGCGCGTCGGCAAGCCGGCCGATGCCGAGCGCTGGTGGCGCGAGAAGCTCGGCTTCGACGCGGTCGCGCACTATGGCGACGCGGCGGTGTTCCTCTCGACCGGCGGCTATCACCACCATATCGGCGCCAATTCCTGGCACAGCGCAGGCGCTGGCCGCCGCGATCCCGACCGGACGGGTTTGGCCTGGGTGGAACTGGCCTCCAAGCGCGACGAGGGCGACAAGACGCTTACCGACCCCTGGGGGACGGAGGTGAGGGTGGTGGCGGCTTGACGGTCACCGCCCGACGAAGGGATCGATCAATTCGATCCCGAATTCCTTGAAATCGCGGACATTCCGGGTCACCACCGTCAGGCCATTCAGCCTGGCGGTTGCTGCAATCATCGCATCCTCATACAGATGCGGTGGCTTGCGGTGCATCATTCTGGCCCATAGCCGGAAGGTCTCTCCTTCCATTGGCAGAATTGCGTAGGTATGCATGAGCATGTCGGCCCATGCCTGCAGTTCTCTCGCCCTTTGATCGTCTTGCTCGCGGGTGATCTCGATCCCTGTTTGAATTTCTGCCATCGTTACGGCGGAAAGGAACAGTACCCGTTCATCCATATTTTCGATCCAGTCCAACATAGCCGGATGCGGACGCGGTCGCCTGAGTTCCGAAATCACATTCGTGTCGAGAAGGTACATCGATCAGCGCTCGACGAACGGATTGGGGCGCCTCCGGGCCTTTCCTCGCGGCGGAATATTGAGCGCGCCTCGCGCGAAATCCGTCAATAGAAGCTCCTTGAGCGAAGGACGCCTTGTTTCGGTAAGGCGACGCCATTCGGCGACCGGAATCAAGACGGCCCGTTCTTCGCCGCGCTTGGTCACCATTTGCGGCCCGTCATGTATGCAGGCTTCGAGCAATTCGCTGAAGCGTGCTTTCGCATCCTGTACAGCCCACGTTCTCAAGACCGATCTCCTGACTAGTCAGATGATCAGGTAGCAATTCCTGGAATAGGCTTCAACCCTCTCCAAACACGCGCCTGAAAATCGTGTCCACGTGCTTCGTGTGATAGGCGAGGTCGAACTTGTCGCGGATTTCCTCTTCCGAGAGCGCCGCGCGGACTTCCTTGTCGGCAAGCAGTTCCTCAAGGAAATCCTTGCCTTCCTCCCACACCTTCATGGCGTTCCGCTGCACCAGCCGGTAGGCGTCCTCACGGCTGATGCCGGCCTGGGTCAGCGCCAGCATCACGCGCTGCGAATGCACCAGCCCCCGGAACCTGTTCAGGTTCGCGAGCATGTTTTCCGGATAGACCACCAGCTTCTCGATGACGCCGGTCAGCCGCGCCAGCGCGAAATCGAGCGTCACCGTCGCATCCGGACCGATCATGCGCTCGACCGACGAATGCGAGATGTCGCGCTCATGCCAGAGCGCCACGTCCTCCATCGCGGGCAACGCATAGGACCGCACCATGCGCGCCAGCCCTGTCAGGTTTTCAGACAGCACCGGATTGCGCTTGTGCGGCATGGCCGAGGAGCCCTTCTGGCCGGGCGAGAAATATTCCTCCGCCTCCAGCACCTCGGTGCGCTGCAGATGACGGATCTCCGTCGCCAGCCGTTCCACCGACGAAGCGATGACGCCGAGCGTCGCGAAGAACATGGCGTGGCGGTCGCGCGGGATCACCTGGGTGGAGACCGGCTCCGGCTTGAGGCCGAGCTTCTTCGCGACATGCTCTTCCACATAGGGATCGATATTGGCGAAGGTTCCGACCGCTCCCGAGATGGCGCACACCGCGATCTCCTTGCGCGCGCGGACCAGGCGCTCCCGGCAGCGGGAGAACTCGGCATAGGCCTGCGCCAGCTTGACGCCGAACGTCGTCGGCTCCGCGTGGATGCCGTGGCTGCGGCCGATGGTGATCGTGTCCTTGTGCTCGAAGGCCCGCTTCTTCAGCGCTTTAAGCAGTGCATCGAGGTCGGCGAGCAAAATATCGCTCGCGCGGGCGAGCTGCACCGACAAGCAGGTGTCGAGCACGTCGGAGGAGGTCATGCCCTGGTGGATGAACCGTGCGTCCGGCCCGACGAATTCGGCCAGATGCGTCAGGAAGGCGATGACGTCGTGCTTCGTCACGCGCTCGATCTCCTCGATGCGCGCCACGTCGAATTTCGCCTTGCCGCCCTTTTCCCAGATCATCTTCGCCGCTTCCTTCGGGATGACGCCGAGTTCGGCCAGCGCATCGCAGGCATGCGCCTCGATCTCGAACCATATGCGAAAGCGCGTTTCCGGCGACCAGATGGCGACCATTTCCAGTCGCGAATAGCGGGGAATCATGACGGGCGGCCTTTGCGATTGGCGGCTTGACGTGGCCTCGTAGCAGAGGCCGCGCTGCCGCTCAACGGCTGGACCACACCGGCAGGATGTCGCCCGGCGCGGCCGTTGCCGCATGCACCCCGCGCGCGACGGCGCGGGCCATCGTAGCGGCGGCAGCCGCGTAGAGAGTGATGGCGTCGTCAAGTCCGAGCGCCCGTCCGCTCCTGCCGGTCGCCAGCGCAAAGACGAGATCCCCGTCGATCGGCGTGTGCGCCGGCCAGATCGCCCGCGCGAAGCCGTCATGGGCCGCCATCGCCAGCCGCTTCGCCGCCGGCTTGGTAAGGACCGCATCCGTTGCGATGACGGCGATCGTCGTGTTCTCGCCCAGGCGCGCCTCGCGGAACTTGATCCGGACATCCTGCGCATCCCCCGGCAGCGGGTGCGGCAGCCCGAGCCCGCCGAATTCATCGCCGACCTCCCAGGGCGCGGCCCAGAAATGCCGCGATCGGCCGATGGTCGTGGAGCCGACGCCGTTGGCGACGGCAAGCGCGCCGACGGTCACGCCGGAGGGCAGCACGGTGGAGGCGGAGCCGAGCCCGCCTTTGAGGCCCGAGGTCAGTGCGCCCGTACCGGCCCCGGCCGAGCCGATCGCGAAATCGGCCGCGGCGTCCTCTGCCGCATCGAAGCCGAGTTCGCGGTAGGGCGGATAGCGTCCCCAATCCTTGTCGCCGCCATTGGTGAGATCGAACAGAATGGCCGCCGGCACGATCGGAATGCGCATCCCGCGCACCTCGAAGCCGACACCCTTCTCCCTGAGCGCAGCCTGCACGCCGGAGGCGGCCGCAAGGCCGAAGGCCGAACCGCCGGAAAGGACGATCGCATCGACCTTCTCGACGGAATTGTGCGGCTCGAGCAGGTCGGTCTCGCGCGTGCCCGGCGCTCCGCCGAGCACCTGAACGCCTGCGACCGCCGGCTCATCGCACAAGATGACGGTTACGCCCGACTTGATCCTGTCGTCGGTCGCGTTGCCGACGCTCAGGCCCGCAACATCGGTGATGAGATTTTTCGGCCCAGCCCGGAATGCCATCGCTCAGTGCGCTTCCACGAATGCGTTTCCGTCCCATTCGTAGAGACGGTAGGGATTGCCGGCAACGTCGCCCTTGTCGTCGAAGCGCACGGGCCCGATCGCGGTGGCGAATTGCGTCTTTTCGATGTGGTCCTTGAAGGAAGCGCTGCCCGCTGCCAGCGACGCCGCCGCGATCTGGAGCGCCGCGTAGCCCGGCAGCACGTAACCTTCGGGCACGATGTCGGCGGCCTTCAACTGCGACAACGCGATCAGATCAGTCGTTTCGGACCAGTCGGGAAGCCCGATCATCAGCGTCCCCTTGGCGAGCGGCACATCGCCGGGCGCGGCTCTCAGCGCCTCGCCCCCGGCGATCGTCAGCTTCAGGCCAAGCTTCTCCGCATCGCGTCCGATGACGGCGATATCGGCGCGATCGCCGCCGACAAAGACGTATTCCGCGCCGGCCTTCTTAAGCCGGCCGATGAGGCCGATCTGGTTGTCCATCTGCGGCCGGTAATTGTCGGTGAATACCGGCTTCAGCCCCGCCTGCTCGGCGGCGAGCCGGAAATTCTCCGAAAGATCGCGGCCATAGATGGTGCCGTCGTCGATAATGGCGAAGAGCTTGTCGGCCCATCGCTTCGTGAGGATATCGGCGATCGCCTTGGATTCCTCGTCGTCGCGCGGCGCCAGCCGGTATACCGGCCAGCCGGTCTTGTAGCGCTTGTCGGTGAGGCTGTTGGTGCGCACGCCCGGCGTGATGACGGGAATGTGGGCCTCCTTCAGGATCGGCAGCGCCGCCTCGATCGCCTCCGTGCACAGGAAGCCGACCACCGCGCCGACCTTGGCGTCGGCGAATTGCCGCGCTGCCCTGGCTCCGCCGTCCGCGGTGCATTCGCTATCGGCTGTCTCCAGCGTCACCGTCGCGCCGGCATGGTTCGCCGCGGCGGTCTCGACGCCCCCGCGCAACTGTTCGCCGAGCGTTTGCGACGGGCCGCTCAGGGGCGCCGCAAGCCCGATCGAGATGTCGGCCGCGCCGGCGG
>JBQCFH010000481.1:0-6292 GCA_051959385.1 Rhizobiaceae bacterium
GGACCCGTATACCCGTCCGGTGCTGACCGAGGTGGAGGGAACGGTCGAGTTCGAGGATCTCGTGGACGGCATCTCCGTTCAGGAGACGACCGACGAATCGACCGGCATCACCAAGCGCGAGGTCATCGACTGGCGCTCGACCCCGCGCGGCAGCGATCTGCGGCCGGCGATCACGGTCAAGGACGCCAAGGGCAAGGTGGCGAAGCTTGCCCGCGGCGGCGATGCGCGGTTCATGCTGTCGGTCGAAGCGATCCTCTCGGTCGAGCCGGGCGCCCATGTCAAGCCCGGCGACGTGATCGCGCGTATCCCGATGGAGAGCGCCAAGACGAAGGACATCACCGGCGGTCTGCCGCGTGTTGCCGAACTCTTCGAGGCGCGTCGTCCGAAGGATCACGCGATCATCGCCGAGATCGACGGCACGGTGCGGTTCGGGCGCGACTACAAAAACAAGCGCCGCATCATCATCGAGCCGCACGATTCGACGCTCGAGCCGGTCGAGTACCTGATCCCGAAGGGCAAGCCGTTCCATCTCCAGGACGGCGACACCATCGAGAAGGGCGACTACATCCTCGACGGCAATCCGGCGCCGCACGACATCCTGGCGATCAGGGGCGTGGAGGCGCTGGCCTCCTACCTCGTCAACGAGATCCAGGAGGTCTACCGGCTGCAGGGCGTTTCCATCAACGACAAGCACATCGAAGTGATCGTCCGCCAGATGCTGCAGAAGGTGGAGATCACCGCGCAGGGCGACTCGACCTACATTCCGGGCGATCATGTCGACATGATCGAGCTGGACGAGGTCAACCAGCGGCTCGTCGAGGAGGGCAAGAAGCCTGCGGAAGGCCAGCCGGTGCTGCTCGGCATCACCAAGGCCTCGCTGCAGACGCCGTCCTTCATCTCGGCCGCCTCCTTCCAGGAGACGACGCGGGTGCTGACGGAAGCCGCGGTCGCCGGCAAGACCGACACGCTGCAGGGCCTGAAGGAGAATGTCATCGTCGGCCGGCTGATCCCGGCCGGAACGGGCGGAGCGATGAGCCAGATCCGGCGCATCGCCACCTCTCGCGACGAGCTCATCATCGACGAGCGGCGCAAGCAGTCGAATGTGGAGATGGTCGAGCCGATGCTGGCCGACATGACCAACGCCGCCGAATAGCCGGCGGCGGAGAAGGACGAAAAAAGGGGCTTTCGGGCCCCTTTTTTTCGCATTGGGAGGGGGAGAGTTCGGTGCCTGCAAGCGCGGCTGTAAGCTCGCTCGGTTCTCCTTGGCTGAGCATTCTCGTACCGGCCTACAATGTGGAACCCTATCTGCGGGAATGCCTGGAATCGGTGCTTTGCCAGGTGAAAGGGGACCATGTCGAGATCGTCGTCCTTGATGACGGCTCCAGCGACGGGACAACCGGGATCCTCGAGGGGTTTGAAGCGGCGCATCCGGAGCTGATGCGCTTTGTGCGGCTGCCGCGAAACGGCGGCCTCTCCAATGCCCGCAATTGCCTGCTGGACATGGCGAGCGGCAACTATGTCTGGTTCATCGACGCCGATGACCGGATGAAGGCCGGCGCGGTCGCGTCATTGAAGCGGATCGCCACTCGCCACGCCCCGGATTTCATCCTGTGCGATTTCTCGATACTGGGTGTGGAGGAAGGCAAGCGGTGGCACAGGCGCTCCAGGGAACGCGTCGTCGCCTTCCGAGGGAGGCAGCGTCAGCTCGTCCCGGATCGTTCGGCGCTGATCGCGGGTATGTTCAACGCGCAGAAGATGCAGGTCTGGTGCAAGGTCTTCAGACGCGATCTCGTCGATTCCTCGACAAAGCTTCCCGAGGGCAGGCTCTTCGAGGATATCGCTTTAAGCCCGACGATCGCTCTCAAGGCGTCGAATTTCTACTATGAACCGGCGCCGTGGATCGATTATCGCCGCACGCCCACCGGTATCGTGGCGACAATGACGCCAGCCAAATATGTCGAGCTTACCCATGCGTTGGCAACGGCGGCCGACACGCTCAGACCTCATCTCGCCAGCCTCTCCCCGTCGGCGGTCCACGCGTTTCGACATTTCTGCGTAAAGCATTTCATAGCCTCCCTGAGAGGGCTGCTTCGCTGTCCGGCCGACGAAGACCGGGCCCGGAAACTCGAAACCTGTTTCGACAATTTCAGACGAGCCGTCGAAGACGACGGACTGGCGTTGGCCGCCGAGTTTGCCAGGAACGGCCGCTTGAGAGCCTGGCTGAAACTGGTCGCGTGGAAGGCGCGCGCGAGAAGGGCCATCCGCCGGCACATCGGCCCCACGCCGAAGGTGCCGTATCCCGACGCTGCGGTCTGATGTCGTGCAATGAGCCGTTCCGTTCAGAACGGCTCGTCGAAGGTGACGATCGAGACCTCGCCTTCCGTCGCGCCTTGCCAGGCCGAAAGGTGCGGCTCGTCCTCCGGCGCGCCCACCATGTCGCCGATCTGGTCGAGTTCGGCCTCGGCATAGCCTTCCTTGGCGAGCGCTTCGAGCGCCCGGCGCACGGCCGAGTCCTCGTCCGGCGCCACCAGCAGGATGTGCACGCCCTCTGAATCGCCGCCCTTTCTGCGCCAGACGCGGCCGACGATGATGGTGACCGGGCGCTCCTCATTGTCGTTCATGGCCGGTCTCCTTGCGGCGGATTCGCCTCCCGGCCGATCCTTGCACGGATGGAAGCTGTGACACAGCGGAAATACGACCACTTTTGCTCTTGAATCGGGTGGGCAAGGCAACAATATTACGCGGGCTGGCGTCCTGGTCTCCAACGCGCGATTATTGCTCGGGGGAGGGTTGACGCCTTGGCGGGTTTTGCGTATTACCCGCCGCGTCTGAGCCGATGTGAGGCATCGCTTTTCGGAACGTCGCGTTCCGGAGTTCGCTTCAAACAGGGCTCGTTCTGCGAGCGAAAAGACATTTCCGGCGTGCATGAAGCGGCTCCGCTTCCTCTGCTGATTGTTCGGGCAGGACCGCGAAACGTGGTTTGTGCCCGAATTCGCGTATGGGAATGGCGCCCGAACGGCCCGGCAGGGCTTTGGACACGGAATTGAGAGAAAGAGGAAGGTTTTAATGCCTACCGTCAACCAGCTGATCCGCAAGCCGCGCATTGCGCCGGTGAAGCGCAACAAGGTGCCGGCCATGCAGGCGAACCCGCAGAAGCGGGGCGTGTGCACGCGCGTCTATACGACGACGCCGAAGAAGCCGAACTCGGCCCTGCGCAAGGTTGCGAAGATCCGCCTTACCAACGGCTTCGAGGTGATCGGCTACATCCCCGGCGAGGGTCATAACCTGCAGGAACACTCCGTGGTCATGATCCGAGGCGGCCGCGTGAAAGACCTTCCGGGTGTGCGCTACCACATCATTCGTGGCGTGCTCGACACCCAGGGTGTGAAGAACCGCAAGCAGCGCCGCTCGAAATACGGCGCCAAGCGTCCGAAGTAGGGTTTTCCGGCTTCGGCGCTTTTGTTTTGTGCGCCGGGCCTCGAGATTGAAAGACGAAGAACATGTCCCGACGTCACAGAGCGGATAAGCGCGAGATCAATCCGGATCCGAAGTTCGGCGATCTGGTTGTCACCAAGTTCATGAACGCCGTCATGTATGACGGCAAGAAGTCCGTCGCCGAATCGATCGTCTACGGCGCGCTGGACCAGGTGCAGTCCAAGACCCGGCAGGAGCCGGTCGCGGTGTTCCATCAGGCGCTCGAGAATGTCGCGCCGCATATCGAGGTGAAATCCCGCCGCGTCGGTGGCGCGACCTACCAAGTTCCGGTCGACGTGCGCCCCGAGCGCCGCCAGGCGCTGGCGATCCGCTGGCTCATCGCCGCCGCGCGCGCCCGCAATGAAACGACCATGGTCGATCGCCTGTCGGGCGAGCTGATGGACGCCGCCAACAACCGCGGTTCCGCCGTCAAGAAGCGTGAGGACACGCACAAGATGGCCGAGGCCAACCGCGCGTTCGCGCATTACCGCTGGTAAGCGCGGAAAAAGACGAGAGGCACGACAATGGCCCGCGAATACAAAATCGAAGACTACCGCAATTTCGGCATCATGGCGCATATCGACGCCGGCAAGACGACGACGACCGAGCGCATCCTTTTCTACACCGGCAAGTCCCACAAGATGGGCGAGGTCCATGAGGGCGCCGCCACCATGGACTGGATGGAGCAGGAGCAGGAGCGCGGCATCACCATCACGTCGGCCGCCACCACGACCTTCTGGAAGGGCCGTGACGGCAAGATGCGCCGCTTCAACATCATCGACACGCCGGGCCACGTCGACTTCACCATCGAGGTCGAGCGCAGCCTGCGCGTTCTCGACGGCGCCATCGCGCTCCTCGACGCCAATGCCGGCGTCGAGCCGCAGACCGAGACCGTGTGGCGCCAGGCGGACAAGTACCGCGTGCCGCGCATGATCTTCTGCAACAAGATGGACAAGATCGGCGCCGACTTCTACCGCTCCGTCGAGATGATCAAGACGCGCCTTGGCGCTACCCCGGTGGTCGTCCAGCTTCCGGTCGGCGCGGAGAACGAGTTCAAGGGCGTCGTCGATCTGATCGAGATGAAGGCCTATATCTGGCGCGACGAGACGCTCGGCGCGGCCTGGGATGTCGTGGAAATCCCGGCCGACCTCAAGGAGAATGCCGAGAAATATCGCGAGCAGATGATCGAACTCGCTGTCGAAATGGACGACGACGCGATGAACGCGTATCTCGAGGGCAACATGCCTTCGAACGACGAGATCCGCCGGCTCATCCGCAAGGGCACGGTCGAGGTCAAGTTTTTCCCGATGTTCTGCGGTTCGGCTTTCAAGAACAAGGGCGTCCAGCCGCTGCTGGACGGGGTTGTCGATTTCCTGCCCTCGCCGGTCGATGTGCCGGCCATCAAGGGCATCGACCCGAAGTCCGAGGCCGAGGTGGTGCGTCATTCCTCCGACGAGGAGCCGCTTTCCATGCTCGCCTTCAAGATCATGAACGACCCGTTCGTCGGTTCGCTCACCTTCTGCCGCATCTATTCGGGCAAGCTCAACAAGGGCGTGTCGCTCGAGAACACGGTGAAGGGCAAGAAGGAGCGCATCGGGCGCATGCTGCAGATGCACTCGAATTCGCGCGCCGATATCGAGGAGGCTTTCGCGGGTGACATCGTGGCGCTCGCGGGCCTCAAGGAGACGACGACCGGCGATACGCTGTGTGATCCGGTGCACCCGGTCATCCTGGAGCGCATGGAATTCCCCGAGCCAGTCATCCAGATCGCCATCGAGCCGAAGACCAAGGGCGACCAGGAGAAGATGGGCCTTGCGCTGCACCGCCTGGCCGCCGAGGACCCGTCCTTCCGCGTCAAGACCGACGAGGAATCGGGCCAGACCATCATCGCCGGCATGGGCGAGCTTCATCTCGACATCATCGTCGACCGCATGAAGCGCGAGTTCAAGGTCGAGGCGAATGTCGGCGCGCCGCAGGTCGCCTATCGCGAGACGATCACCAAGGCGGCGGAAATCGACTACACGCACAAGAAGCAGACCGGCGGCTCGGGTCAGTTCGCCCGCGTCAAGATCATCTTCGAACCCAATCCCGAGGGCGAGGATTTCGTGTTCGAATCCAAGATCGTCGGCGGCTCCGTGCCGAAGGAATACGTTCCCGGCGTCCAGAAGGGCATCGAGAGCGTCATGTCATCCGGTCCGATCGCCGGCTTCCCGATGCTCGGCGTCAAGGCGACGCTGGTGGACGGCGCCTACCACGACGTCGATTCCTCGGTGCTGGCGTTCGAGATCGCATCCCGGGCCGCCTTCCGCGAGGGCGCCCAGAAAGCCGGGGCGCAGCTCCTGGAGCCGATCATGAAGGTCGAGGTCGTGACGCCGGAAGACTATGTCGGCGACGTCATCGGCGACCTGAATTCGCGGCGCGGCCAGATCCAGGGCACGGAAGCCCGCGGCATCGCCACCGTGGTGAACGCGATGGTTCCGCTCGCGAACATGTTCAAATACGTCGACAATCTGCGTTCGATGTCGCAGGGCCGCGCCCAGTACACGATGCAGTTCGACCACTACGAACCGGTTCCGACGGCGGTCGCCCAGGAAATCCAGAAGAAATACGCGTAACGGGCGTTTGCGCCTGAACTTAATGTGACGCCCGAGCGGGCATTAGACAGTGGAGACCTCACATGGCCAAAGCGAAATATGAGCGTACGAAGCCGCATGTGAACATCGGGACGATTGGTCATGTCGACCATGGCAAGACGAGTTTGACGGCTGCGATCACGAAGTATTTTGGCGAGTACAAGGCGTACGACCAGATCGATGCG
>JBQCFH010000482.1:0-8858 GCA_051959385.1 Rhizobiaceae bacterium
GCGGCCCATTCCGGCTGCGCCGCGACGGCAAGGCCGACGGCCTCGCGCACCTGCGCCGCATCGGCTTCGACGACCTCGCCGACAATCTCGGACGGGTTCGCCGGGTTGAACACCGGACGCGGTGCTCTGTTGCCCGGGGCCGCCGGCTTTGATGTTCGACCCCCACTCCGGTCGGCTTCGCCGACCACCTCTCCCCCGATCGACGGGGGAGAGGAAACGCCGGCCGCAAGGCTGGGCGCCCTTCCTCTCCCCCCATTGGGGGGAGAGGTGTCGCGCAAAGCGCGACCGAGTGGGGGGCGGTTGGCCACATGCGATAGCCCGGCACCCTCGCCCCTCGCCCGCGTCATCGGCGCGGCGTGCCAGCGATGCGGCGCGGCGAACTTTTTCCGCGCCGTGTCGATGGCGGCCAGGATCACCGGATCGGTGATATCCCAGCCGGCTGAATTGCCGCGCACCGGCTCGAAGATCGCGCCCGGCGCGGGAATGGCCGGGTTCGCCGCCGGCCCCTGCTCTTCCACGATCGCCAGCGGATCGCGCGCGATCGCCTCCGGGCTCACGCTCTTGTCCACGATCTGGTGGACGAAGGAGGAGTTCGCGCCGTTCTCCAGCAGCCGCCGCACGAGATACGCGAGCAAATCCTCATGCGCCCCGACCGGCGCATAGATGCGACAGCGCGTGCCCTCCGTCTTGCGCACGGCCTCGTGCAGCGCCTCGCCCATGCCGTGCAGGCGCTGGAATTCGAAGCGGTCGCGGTCGGCGCCGGCAAGCTCCAGCACCGCCGCCACCGTATGCGCGTTGTGCGTCGCGAATTGCGGATAGATGCGATCCGTCATCGACAGGAGCTTGCGCGCGCAGGCGAGGTAGGAAACGTCGGTATTCGCCTTGCGCGTGAAGACCGGATAGCCGGCGAGCCCCATCGCCTGCGCGCGCTTGATCTCGGTGTCCCAATATGCCCCCTTGACCAGCCGCACCATGATGCGCCGGTCGAGCTTTTCCGCCAACGCGGACAGCCAGTCGAGTACGAAGGGCGCGCGGCGTCCGTAGGCCTGGACCACGACGCCAAACCCGTCCCAGCCTGCGAGCGAAGGGCTGGCCAGCACCTCCTCGATCACGTCGAGCGACAGATCGAGCCGGTCGGCCTCCTCGGCGTCGATGTTGAGGCCCATGCGGGCCTCCTTCGCCGCTTCGGCCAGCGCGAGGAGCCGCGCGCCCATGGCCGGCAGCATGCCCTTTTTCTGCGTCGCCTCGTAGCGGGGATGGATCGCCGACAGCTTCACCGAGATGCCGGGATTGCGGCGGATGTCGTCGCTCGTCGCGGACGGCTTCAGCGCGGCGATCGCGTCGGCATAGGCCTTGTGGTAGCGCAGCGCATCCGCCTCGGTGCGGGCAGCCTCCCCCAGCATGTCGTAGGAATAGCTGTAGCCCTTGGCGAGACGCGGCCGGCCGCGCCGCAGCGCCTCGCCGATCGTGCGGCCGAGCACGAATTGCTCGCCCATCTCGCGCATGGCGGCGGCAACCGCCTTGCGGATCACCGGCTCGCCGAGCCGTCGGATCATGTTGCGCAGCGTGCGCTCGATCGTCCCCTCGCCTTCCTCCAGCACACGGCCGGTCAGCATCAGCGCCCAGGTCGAGGCGTTGACGAAGATCGAGGTCGATTCGCCCGAATGCGCCGACCAGTCGTGCGGCGCGATCTTGTCGCGGATGAGATCGTCCATCGTCTCGGCATCGGGCACGCGCAGCAGCGCCTCCGCCAGGCACATCAGCGCCACGCCCTCGGTGGTCGAGAGGCCGTATTCGGATAGGAAGACTTCCATCAGCTGCGGATCGGCCGATTTGCGCACCTTCTCGACGAGACGCACGGCGTTCGCCGAAATCGAACGCCGCTGTTCGTCCGTCAGGCCCGTAGCGGCCGCGAGCCGCGCAACCGTCTCCGCCTCGTCGGCAAGATAGTGGGTGCGCAACTCCGCACGGAGTTCATCGAGGCTTCGGGCGGAACCGGCCGATCTTGTGGCGGGGGAAGGCATGGAGCGGCAATCCTCAAGTGATCGACAGCCACCATATCATGCAAATCGAACCGCCTGCGGACCGTATTGCGAGACAAGGGAGACCAAGCGCGCTATTCAGCGGTTCAATTATGGTTTGTCTGGAAAGAGAATTACCCAGTGGCAGATCAATTGGACCGTATCGACCGAAAGGTTTTAGCGTCCCTGCAGGATGACGGCCGGATTTCGATGGCCGAGCTGGCGAAGGCCGTCGGCCTGTCGAAGACGCCGGTTGCGGCGCGCGTCCGCCGGCTGGAGAAGGACGGCTACATCCGCGGCTACACCGCGCTCCTCGACCACGACCGGCTCGGCGAAGGCCACATCGCCTTCGTGCAGGTCAAGCTTTCCGATACGCGGTCCGCGGCGCTCGAAGCGTTCAACAAGGCCGTGCTCAAGGTGCCAGAAATCGAGCAGTGCCACATGATCGCGTCGAGCTTCGACTATCTCCTGAAGGTCCGCACCAGGGACATCGCTGCCTACCGGCGCGTCCTCGGCGAGCGCATCTCCGCCCTGCCCCACGTGGCGCAGACGTCGACCTTCGTTGCGATGGAGACGGTGAAGGACAGGTAAGTTAGGACTGCCTCACGTATTCACCCCGAGTTCCGCCAGCCGCTCGACGCAGGATTCTTCCGCGTGGTCGAGTTCCGCCAGCGTTTCCTCGAGATCGCGGCGCTTCTGGCGCAAATCCTCGCGCTTTTCCTCGATGCGCTTGATCATCAGCTTGAGCTGACCGACCTCGCCCGGCGGTTCCTTGTACATCTGCACGATCTCGCGGATTTCCGCGATGGAGAAGCCCAGCCGCTTGCCGCGCAGGATCTGCCGGACCAGGTGGCGGTCGGACGGGCGGAACAGCCGCGTGCGGCCGCGCCGCACGGGATGGATCAGCCCCTCGTCCTCGTAGAAGCGGAGGGTCCGCGTCGAAATCCCGAATTCGCGGGTGAGTTCGGTGATCGAATAATATTCCCGCATCGGCCTGCCTTGAATCCCTTGCGAAATCTGGCACGGCATTTACGTAAAAGTCAATCTGCGATGCGCTCAATCGGGTGCGTTTCGCCACAGCGCGACCGCGAGGCCGGCGAGCACCAGAACGAGCCCCGCCGCGTCGGCGGCCGTATAGGGCGCCTGGAGGAAGATGGCGCTGAAGCCGACGGCGAGCATCGGGCTGAGCCCCAGGAACGCCGCCACGTTGGACGCCGGCAGCGCCGAAAGCGCATGCAGCCAGAGGAAATAGCCGACGCCGCTCGACCCGCCGATGAAGGCGATCGCCGCCCACCCCGCTGCGCGGAACCCGGACCAGCCCGAGAAAAGCCCCTCGAAAAACGAAGGGATAACGAGAAAGGCGACCGCCGCGGCCATTGCCACGAAGCTCACCGCGATCGTCGGGTTGCGCTGCAGATAGGGCCGGTAACCAACCGAGCAGACGGCTCCGATGATCGCGCTCAGGAAGGCCGCGGCGGCGCCGAGCCATTGGCCTGCTCCCTGATGGTGAAGATCGAGCACGGCCCCGACGGAAAGCGCGACGCCGAGCACCGTCATGACGATGCCCGTCGTGCCGCGCCAGGTGAAGCGCTCGCGGCCGATCGCGACCGCGAAGATCATCGTGATGATGGGAAAGGTGGCGAAGATGAGCGTAACCCGCCCCGGATCGAGTTTCTGGAGCGATATGTTGAGGAAAAGGATAAGCAGGCCGAACTGCCCGATGCCGAGCAATCCAATGGGAATGATGTCGGGCGGGCGCATCGCCGGCAGCCTTCGTGCCGCGACCGGCAGGATGATGAAAAGCGCGATCAGGTAGCGGAACAGCGCCAGCGACGCCGGCCCGGCCTCGGCGACGACGAAATGGGTGACGAAGGTCGCGGCGCCGACCTGCAGCCCGGCGAGCGCCGCCGCGACGAGCGCCAGCGGCCGGCTTCCGGTCAATGCCCGCCGTACCACCACGTCGCCAGCCCGAGAAAGGAAAAGAAGCCGGTGACGTCCGTTACCGTCGTGACGAAAATGCCGGACGAGATTGCCGGGTCGGCGCCGATCCGGTGCAGGATGAGCGGAATAAGGATGCCGCCGAGCGCCGCCGCCAGCATGTTGATGATCATGGCGGCGGCGATCAGCCCGCCGATGTCGTAGGTGCCGAACCAGAGCCACGCGGTGACGCCGATCAGAAGCGCGAAGACCAGCCCGTTGACAAGCCCGACGACGAGTTCGCGGCGGACGATGCGGCCGGCATTGTAGATGTCGAGATCGCGGGTGGCGAGCGCCCTGACGGCGACCGTCATGGTTTGCGTGGCGGCATTGCCGCCCATGCCCGCGACGATCGGCATGAGCACGGCCAGCGCGACCACCTTCTGGATCGTCTCGTCGAAGAGGCCGATGACCAATGCCGCGAGATAGGCGGTGCCCAGATTGACGATCAGCCAGGGCACCCGCGAGCGCGACGTGCGCAGGATCGTGTCGGACAGTTCCTCGTCGCCGACCCCACCCATGCGCATCAGATCTTCCTCGGCCTCCTCCTGGATGACGTCGACCACGTCGTCGATGGTCAGCACGCCCACCAGCCGCTCGTTCTCGTCGACAACGGCTGCCGAGAGCAGGTCGTACTGCTCGAACTCGCGCGCCGCCTCCTCCTGGTCCATCGTGGCCGGGATGGCGTGCCGCGTCTCGTGCATCACCTCCTCGATCTTGGTGGCGCGCTTCGAGCGCAGGATGCGGTCGAGATCGACGGCGCCGAGCAGCCGAAAGCTCGGATCGATGACGAATATCTGCGTGAAGCTCTCGGGCAGGTTGTTGTCCTCGCGCATGTAGTCGATCGTCTGGCCGACGGTCCAGAACGGCGGCACCGCGACGAATTCGGTCTGCATGCGCCGGCCGGCCGTCTCTTCCGGATAGTCGAGCGCCCGCCTCAGCCTTATGCGCTCGGTGAAGGGAAGCTGCGCCAGGATCTCGTCGCGATCCTGCTGGTCGAGGTCCTCCAGGATGTAGACCGCGTCGTCGGAATCCATCTCCTGGACCGCCTGCGCGATCTGCGCATTCGGCATGTTGTCGACAATGTCGAGGCGGATTGCCTCGTCCACCTCGGTGAGCGCCGCGAAGTCGAAATCCCCACCCATGAGTTCGACGAGCTGGCGCCGCTCTTCGGGCGCCAAGGCTTCGATGAGGTCGCCCACTTCCGATTCGTGCAGCGACCCGACCTTCTCCTTGAGGCTGTCCCGGTCGCCGGCGGCAATGGCGTCCTCGATCTCCGCGACGAATTCGCCGCGGATGGCGCCTTCTTCGTCGTAGATTTCGGCGGGAAGTTCGGAAGGCTGCGCTGCTCCGGACCGTGGACGCGCGTGTTCGTCGATTTCGCTCAACGGCGCCTCCTTGTCCGGGTGTGAGATTCACTTCATCGCGGCACGTCTAGCGCGGCCGAGCCGCCGAACACAACTGTCATTCGCAAGCCGCCAGACCGCCGAAGGTTCCCATCCCGAGCGCATGTCGCGCTTGCGCCCAGCGCCTGCACCCGTCCCGGCAAATTAGCTGGAACGCGCCCTTGTATGCCGATAGGTGATTTGCTAAATGCGCCGGGCCGGTTCGAACCGGTCCTTCCCCTGACGTGCGGTCGTGGCGGAATTGGTAGACGCGCAGCGTTGAGGTCGCTGTGGGGCAACCCGTGGAAGTTCGAGTCTTCTCGACCGCACCATTCCCGAAAAGATCGGCACTATGCGCCCATAAGAGCGCGCCGTTCTTCGGCGTCCTACACCTCGGCGGTACGACGGCGCACCACGATGCCGAGTTCGTCCGTCTCGCGGGCCTGACGCAACCGTTCTTCCGCCTCGTTCGCCTCGCGCTGGCGGTACCACATCGACGCATAGAGGCCATTCATCTTGAGCAGCGCGCCATGCGTGCCGCGCTCGGCAATGCAGCCGTCCTGAAGCACGATGATCTCGTCGGCGGCGACGACGGTTGAAAGGCGGTGGGCGATGACCAGCGTCGTACGGCCGCGGCTGACCAGATCGAGTGCCGACTGGATTTCCTGCTCCGTATGCGTGTCGAGCGCGGATGTGGCCTCGTCGAGGATCAGGATCGGCGGCGCCTTCAGGATCGTGCGGGCGATCGCCACGCGCTGCTTCTCGCCGCCGGACAGCTTCAATCCGCGCTCCCCGACCATCGCCTTGTAGCCTTCCGGTAGATGCTGGATGAAGCCGGCGATCTGCGCGAGTTCCGCCGCCTTGCGGATTTCCTCCTCGTCCGCATCCGGCCGCCCGTAGCGAATGTTGTAGGCGATGGTGTCGTTGAAGAGCACCGTATCCTGCGGCACCATGCCGATGGAGGCGCGCAGGCTCTGCTGCGTCACGTCCCGGATATCCTGGCCATCGATGAGAATCGCGCCTTCTTGGATGTCGTAAAAGCGGAAGAGCAAGCGGGAAATAGTCGACTTGCCCGCGCCGGAGGGCCCGACGATGGCCACCGTCTTCCCGGGCGCGACCTCGAAACTCACGCCCTTCAGGATCTGGCGCGCCGGATCGTAGGCGAAATGGACGTCTCTGAAGGAGATCGCGCCCTTCGCCACCACCAGATCGGGCGCGCCCGGACGATCCGTCACCTCCTGCTTGACGTCGAGGAGGTCGAACATCTGCTCGATGTCGGTCAGGCCTTGCCGGATCTCGCGGTAGATGAAGCCGATGAAGTTGAGCGGCACGGAAAGCTGCATCAGCATGGCGTTGATGAAGACGAAATCGCCGATCGTCTGCGTCCCCTGCACGACGGCGCGCGCAGACAGGCCCATGCAGATCGCCATCCCGACCGAGAAGATGACGCCCTGGCCGAAGTTCAGCCAGCCGAGCGAGGTCCAGGTCTTGGTCGCCGCAACCTCGTAGCGCGCCATGGAGCGGTCGAAGCGGCGCGCCTCCATCGCCTCGTTGCCGAAATATTTGACGGTCTCGAAATTCAGGAGCGAATCGATCGCCTTGGTGTTCGCGTCCGTATCGGAGTCGTTCATCTCGCGGCGGATGGCGATGCGCCAGTCGCTCGCCCAGACCGTGAACCAGGTGTAGAGCGCCACGGTGACCGCCACCACCGCCACATAGATCAGCCCGTAGGTGAAGGCGAAGATGATCGCCGTCAGCGCGAATTCGAGGATGGTCGGCGCGGTGTTGAGGATCGTGAACCGCACGATCGTCTCGATGCCCTTCGTGCCGCGCTCGATGACGCGCGAGAGGCCGCCCGTCCGCCGTTCGAGATGGAACCGCAACGAAAGCTCGTGCATGTGGACAAAGGTGCGGTAGGCGAGCTGCCGGACGGCATATTGCCCGACCCGGGCGAACAGCGCGTCGCGCATCTGGTTGAAGCCGAGCTGCGCCACCCGCACGAAATTATATGCAACGACCAGCATCACCGGCGCGATCAGGAGCGCCGGAATGTAATCGGGCGCCGCAAGCTTGCCGCTCAGCGCATTGGTCGACCACTTGAAGAAATACGGCACGAGCATCAGGACGAGCTTGGCCACGACGAGCAGCACCGTCGCCCAGACGACGCGCATCTTCAGGTCCATTCGATCGCGCGGCCACATATAGGGCCACAGATTGAGGAGGGTCCTCAGCATCGAGCTGTCGGAGACAGTTTTTCCGGGCACGAAAGTCCCCTTGATCGGCTATTGAGCGCCCTGGTCGGGACCAGGCGCCACGGGTTCGAGATCGAAGAGAGCATGGACGGAGCTGAGAAGCGCGCTCAGCGCCTCGCGGTCGACGCAGTAGCACGAGCGCGGCCGTTCCGCTTTGAAGCGCACCAGCCCGGCATCGACCAGGATCCTCAGGTGCTGCGATACGGTGGACTGCGCCAGGTCGAACTGCTCCACCACCTCCTTGCAGCAGCATGTCTCGGTACGGCAGAGATGGCGCAATATCTTCATGCGCACAGGGTGCGAGAGCGCCGCAAGCGCCAGCGCGGCATTCCCGAGCCCATCCATGCTATCGGAAGATCGATCCATCGTTCATCGACGATAGACGATGAACGGACGTCCCACAACCCGGCGCAGGCTCGATATGCGACGATATGGCGGCGGGCGCGCTTGCCTTAAGCCATCAGCTGACAAGCATCGGGGTTCGTTGCGGCGAGGCCGGCGGTCACCCGCTTGTCGTCAGTGTTGGCTCTATTCCACGGTCTTCTTCGGCATTTGCGTCATCTGGCCGGCGATCGCCTTCATGTTCGCCGTTTCGCCTTTGTCCGTCTCGTGCGGAACGGCGAAAATCTGCCCGGGCCAGATTAGGTCCGGATCCTCGATCTGGTCCTGATTGGCGAGATAGATCGTCGAATAGCGCACGCCGTGGCCATAGACCCTGCGCGATATCTGCCAGAGCGTGTCGCCGCGCCGGATGATGACAGCGCCGCTCGTCTCCTCCAGCTTCGGCGAAACAATGGTCGGCGGCTGCTTCGCAATGTCGTTGTCGAGCGGCGGCAGGACAGCCGAGTTCTGACCGTTCGATGCGACGACCTGCGCCGCGCCGTTTTCGCCCGCCGCATTCGCCGCCGGCGTGCTGCCGGCCGAAGACTGGCCAGCCGCTGCCGTCATGGAATTCTCCGGCTTGCCCGCTCCGTTCGCGGCATTGCCGGACCCGACCTCACCGGAAGCCACCGCGGCAACGCTCTCGCCCGGCGCACGCGTGAAGGGAACGGCGGCCCGCGCCGCCACCTTCAGGCCGTCGGCTGCCAGCATATCGGCCCTGATGATGTAGTCGCCGACCGCCAATTCGTGGATCGATTCGACCAGGAAGCGGCCGACGGGCGATGTCTTGGCTTCGCCGAGCACGGTATCGTTCGCATAGACGCGCACGGTGCTGCCCGGAT
>JBQCFH010000483.1:0-4452 GCA_051959385.1 Rhizobiaceae bacterium
GCGCACGCGCTCGGCCGGGCTGTCGGTCAGCTTCGCCGATTTCACCGACCTCGGCGCGGTCGAGAGGGCGATCCGGCCGGAGACGAAAATGCTGTGGGTCGAGACGCCGACCAACCCGCTGCTCAAGGTGGTCGACCTCGAGGGCGTCGCCGCCATCGCCAAACGGCACGGCCTGACCTCGGTGGCCGACAACACCTTCGCCAGCCCCTATATCCAGCGGCCGCTCGAACTCGGTATCGACATCGTCGCGCATTCGACGACCAAATATCTGAACGGCCATTCCGATATGGTGGGCGGCGTGGTGGTGGTCGGCGAAAATGCGGACCTGCGCGATCGGCTGAAGTTCCTGCAGAACGCGGTCGGCGCCATCGCCGGGCCGTTCGACAGTTTTTTGGCCCTGCGCGGGGTGAAGACCTTGGCGCTGCGCATGGAGCGGCATTCCGCCAACGGGCTCAGGATCGCGCGCTGGCTGGAGGGGCGGAAAGATGTCAAACGCGTGTTCTATCCAGGGCTCGAAAACCATCCGCAGCACGCGGTGGCGAAGCGGCAGATGCACGCCTTCGGCGGCATGATCACCGCCGTGCTCGACCGCGACCTGGCCGGCACCAAGCGCTTCCTCGAACACGTCCAGCTCTTCACGCTGGCCGAAAGCCTCGGCGGCGTCGAGAGCCTGATCGAGCATCCGGCGCTGATGACGCATGGCTCGATCCCCGCCGAAAAGCGCGAGGCTATCGGCATCTCGGATTCGCTGGTGCGGCTTTCATGCGGCATTGAGGACGGCGACGATCTGATCGCCGATCTGGAGCAGGCGCTGGGGGCGTAGGGACCGTTGGGTTTACGTGCGTCCTTCGAGGCCCGCTCCGCTCGCACCTCAGGATGAGGGAGGTTGGAGTCAGCCTCGCAATACCAAGTTCTGAAAGGTTGGGAAGCTGTGATAAGCTGTTCGAAGCGCATCAGGATTTGAGATGACGAGCACAGACGTTCCTCGTCCTGAGGTGCGAGCGGAGCGAGCCTCGAAGGACGCACCCGGATGCAGTTCGAGATGACCGTCTACATGCTTCGTTGCGCCGATGGCTCTTATTATGTCGGCTCAACCAAGCAGGAGATCGAAGCGCGTGTGTGGGAACATAACAACCTTCCCATCGACGGCTATACGGCGCGACGGCGGCCAGTGAAGCTCGTGTTCACGGAATCCTATGACCGCATCACGGACGCCATTGCGCGTGAACGGCAATTGAAAGGGTGGTCGCGGCGCAAAAAGGAAGCTCTGATCGCTCTCGCCTATGAAAATCTGCCGGAACTTTCGCGGCGAGGCCACTTGGTCCCAAAGATTGCCGATTGATCGTGCGTCCGCACCGCATTTTTTTACCTCGGCACCGTATCGGTCGGCGTTCTCTCCTCCAATATGTCCTCCATGCGGGTGGCGATGGCGGTTTTGATCTTCGGATGGGTGAGGATATAGAAGCGGCCGGCCTCTATTGCCTCGAAGGCGATGCGGGCGATGTCGTCCGCCGTCAGCCTGCCCGATTCCACCGCCTTGCGCAGGCGGACATCGAAGATTTCGGCGGACGGATTTTTTTCGCCGAGTTCCGCCGGCCGGTTGCGCTCGGCATCGGCGATGCCGGTCGGCGCGAAGGCCGGGCAGAGAACGCAGACGCCGATCCTCGCTCCCTCCAGCGCCAGTTCGTGGCGCAGGCATTCCGAAAGCGTGACGACCGCGTGCTTGGTCGCGCAGTAGACGCTCGATCCCGGCACCGACAGGAAGCCCGCGACGGAAGCCGTGTTGACCACCCTGCCCTCCGCGCCCGCAGCGATCATCCCCGGCACGAAGGAGCGGATGCCGTTCGCCACGCCCATCAGGTTGACCCCGAGCGACCATTGCCAGTCGTCCACGGTCGCCAGCCAGCTATAGCCGCTGACCGCGACCCCGGCATTGTTGAAGAGCAGATGCACGTTGCCGAATTCGGCGAAGATCGCGTCCGCCGCGGCCTGGACATCTTCTGGCTTCGACACGTCGCAGCGGCGGACAAGCGGCTCGCCGCCCCCGCCGGCGAGCAGTCCGCGTGTCTCCTCCAGCCCCTTCATGTCGACATCGAGGAGCGCCAGGCGCATGCCCCTCGACGCTGCGACAAGCGCCAGCGCGCGGCCGATGCCGCTACCCGCCCCGGTGATCACCGCGACGCGGCCCGCGAAGTCCTTGAAGCCTTCTCCCATGTTCCTCTCCTTCCCCGACGCTTTCCGCCCTCGGCACCGCGCCTCGCGACTTGACGGAAGGGATAGTTGAACGGCATGCTGCCTTGCAACATACTCGGTAGTATGTCCATTGCGAAGGAGGAGGAAAAGGCATGGCATTCGCGCGGCTGAACGGCGCCGTAATGCACTACGAAGAGGCCGGCGCGCGCGACGGACAGGCGATCGTCTTTTCCAATTCGCTCGGGACCGATCTGCGCATCTGGGACGAACTCATCCGGCACCTGCCGGGCAGGCTGCGCGTCATCCGCTACGACAAGCGCGGCCACGGCCTCTCGGAGGCGACGCCCGGACCCTATTCGATGGTGACGCTCGCGGAGGATCTCGCGGCGCTGCTCGACCATGTCGGCGTGGCTCGCGCCGCCGTGGTCGGCCTCTCGGTCGGCGGCATGATCGCGCAGGGGCTGGCGGCGCTTCGGCCGGAGCTCGTCTCGGCGCTGGTGCTGATGGACACGGCGCACAAGATCGGCACCCGGGACGGCTGGAATGGGCGCATCGACACGGTGCGGCAGAATGGCATGGCGGCGGTGGCGGACGGCATTCTGGCCGGCTGGTTCACGCAAGCCTATCGTTCGGCCATGCCGGATTTCCAGGGCTATCGCGCCATGCTGCTGCGCAACGATATCGAGGGCTATACCGGCGTGTGCGCGGCGCTGCGCGACGCCGACCTGACGGAGTCCACCCGGGCGCTCAAGGTCCCGACGCTCTGCATCACGGGCGAGCACGATGCCACCACCTCCCCCGCGCTGATGCGGACGACGGCCGAGCTGATCGACGGCGCGCGGCTGGAGATCGTCAAGGACGCGGGCCATATTCCGTGCGTGGAACGGGCCAAGGAGGTGGCGGGGTTGATCCTGGGGTTTTTAAAGGAGATCGGCTCGACTGGCGGGCGGGAGGAGCGGAGCGCAGTCGTATAAAAAATGACGTTGCTTCACACCCCCCTCTGTCCTGCCGGACATCTCCCCCTCAAGGGGGGAGATCACTCTTCCGTCTATGTCAGCCCCAGTCCTGCAGCCTCGGTGGTTTGCGCCGGCCAGCTTGAAGGTGTGATCTCCCCCCTTGAGGGGGAGATGTCCGGCAGGACAGAGGGGGGTGTGCCGCCGAAATCGACTCCAGCGCAGGTTAGATCCACGAAAGGCCATTCGTCTTGACCTCCACCGTATCCGTCACCCGCCACGGCGATATCGCCGTCATCCTGCTCGACAATCCGCCGGTGAATGCGCTCAGCCACCATCTGCGCGAGCCGCTCGACGCGGCGCTGAAGGCCGAGCGCGATAATCCGGCCGTCAAGGGCATCGTGCTTGCCTGCGCCGGACGCACCTTCATTGCCGGCGCCGACATCACCGAATTCGGCAAGCCGCAGAAGCAGCCCAGCCTGCGCGACCTGATCGACACGCTGGAGACGATCACCAGCAAGCCGACGGTCGCGGCCATTCACGGCACGGCGCTCGGCGGCGGGCTGGAGCTGGCGCTCGGCTGCCATTTCCGCGTCGCCGACAAGGGCGCGCGGCTCGGCCTGCCCGAGGTCAAGCTCGGCATCCTGCCCGGCGCCGGCGGCACGGTGCGCCTGCCGCGCATGGTCGGGCCGGAAAAGGCGGTTGCAATGATCGTGTCCGGCACGCCGATCGGGGCGCTCGAGGCCGAAGAGAACGGTCTGGTGGACGCGCTGGTCGACAACCTCATTCCCGATGCCGTCGCATTCGCGCGCGAGGCAGCCGAAACCAACCGGCCGCTTATCGCCGTCCGCGACCGCGACGCCCGGATCGAAGCGGCGCGGACGAACATGGCCTCCTTCGAGGCCGCGGCGGCGGAGGCGACCAGGAAGACGCGCGGGCTGGAAGCGCCGCTCGCCTGCGCCGACGCGGTGCGCAACGCCATCACGATGAGCTTCGACGAGGCGCTCGCCGCCGAACGCAGGGCGTTCGAGAGGCTCGTCGCCGGCGACCCGTCGAAGGCGCAGCGCCATCTCTTCTTCGCCGAGCGCGAGGCCGCCCGCGTCGAGGGCGTCGGCAAGGATGTGAAGCCGCGCGAGATCCGCAAGGCGGCGGTGATCGGCGCCGGCACGATGGGTGGCGGCATCGCCATGTCCTTCGTCAATGGCGGCATTCCGGTCACCATCCTGGAAATGAACAGGGAGGCGCTCGACCGGGGGCTCGGGGTCATCGACCGGAACTACGGCATCTCGGTCTCGCGCGGCTCGCT
>JBQCFH010000484.1:0-7471 GCA_051959385.1 Rhizobiaceae bacterium
GTCGGGGGTTGAGTCGCTAACTAAAAGCCCCATAGTGGGATTTTCTAGATACGACTGCCGGTGGCCATCGGCGAGGGCGGGGTGTGGATGCGCGCCAAACCCTCCCCTTGTCGGGTTGGCTCGCCGAGGAGGCCTTGCGGAGCAAGGATTTCGAGGCGGGGTGGGGGTCATTGTCTGAGGGCTACGACCAAGTAACACCCCCACCCCGTCTTGTTGGCTGCGCTTCGCTCCGCCACTTCGCCGACCCTCCCCACAAGGGGGAGGGTGGGGCGCCAATCCCTCAAGGGGCAGGGAAATGAGCTTCTCCCCCGCCCGCCTTGGCGCGCTGTTGATGAAGGAGTTCATCCAGATGCGGCGCGACCGCATCACCTTCGCCATGATGCTCGCCGTGCCGCTCCTGCAGCTCGTTCTGTTCGGCTACGCCATCAACAACGACCCCAAGCGGCTGCCGGCGGCGCTCGTCGCGACCAGCCAGGACCACTACACCCGCGCCATGGTGACGGTGCTGATCAACACCGGCTATTACCGCTTCGATCATGTCGTCAGCACCGCCGCCGAGGCCGACGACCTGATGGCGAGAGGCGAGGTCTCCTTCATCGTCACCGTTCCCGCCGATTTCGCCCGCCGCGTCGACCGGCGCGACCACCCGCAGATACTGGTGGAAGCCGACGCCACGGACCCGGCGGCGGCGAGCGGCGCGATTTCGACGCTCGGCACCGTCGCCGCGCAGGCGCTGTTGCGTGAGCAGGGCATGCAGGCGGTGGCGAAACAGGATGCGGCGAACGCCCTCGATGTGGTCGTGCACCGCCGCTACAATCCCGAGGGCATCTCCCAATACAATATCGTGCCCGGCCTGCTCGGCGTCATCCTGCAGATGACGATGACCATGATGACCTCGATCGCGCTGACCCGCGAGATCGAGCGCGGCACGATGGAGAACCTGCTCGCCATGCCGGCGAGCCCGTTCGAGATCATGCTCGGCAAGATCCTGCCCTATCTCGTCGTCGGCGCCGTGCAGGTCTTCGTCATCCTCGCCGCCGCGAAGCTCCTGTTCGGCGTGCCTTTCGTCGGCGGCCTGCCGCTGCTTCTCTTCGCGGTGACCGCCTTCGTCGCGGCGCTGGTCCTGCTTGGCTATACGATCTCGACGCTCGCGCGCACGCAGATGCAGGCGCTGCAGCTCACCGTCTTCTTCTTTCTGCCGTCGATCCTGCTCTCGGGTTTCATGTTCCCCTATCGCGGGATGCCGGATTGGGCGCAGTTGATCGGCGAATTCCTCCCGCTCACCCACTTCCTCAGGATCATCCGCGCGGTGATGCTGAAGGGCGCCGATCTTTCTGAAGTCGGCTTCGAGGTCGGCGTGCTCGGCCTTTTCATCCTCGCCTATGCGGTCGCGGCGCTCCTGCGCTTCCGGCGGACTTTGGATTAGCGACGCGCATCACGGCACCGTGATTCAGGGAAAGGAATAAAGCGTCCGTTCCGCTGGTCTCCCCGGCATACGCCAATAAAGGCGTTGCAGGAGATCGACATGACCTATCATCACGACGAAGAGGGCGGCATGACGCGCCGCCACGCACTGGAATGCATGATCTGGGCCGGCACCGGCGTGCTGTGGACGGTTTCGGGCGGTGTCCCGGTTTCGCTCGCCCTGCTCGACAAGGCCGCGGCGGCGGAGGCGATGAGTTCCGGCTTCACCTTCCTGCAGATTTCCGACAGCCATATCGGCTTCGACAAGCCCGCCAACCCGCACGCGATCGATACGCTGAAGGAGGCGATGGCCAAGGTGGAGGCGCTGCCGGCGAAACCTTCCTTCCTGATCCATACCGGCGACATCACGCATCTTTCCACGGACGCGCAATTCGACAACGCCGCCCAGATCATCGACGGCGCCGGTCACGTCGTGCACTACGTGCCGGGCGAGCACGATTTGATCGACGAGGGGAACGGCCGCGCCTATTTCGACCGCTACGGCAAGGGCAAGAAGGGTGCGGGCTGGTACTCCTTCGACCAGAACGGCGTGCATTTCATCGGGCTGGTCAACGTGGTGAACCTCAAGGCCGGTGGCCTCGGCAATCTCGGCGCCGAGCAGCTCGCCTGGCTGGCGGACGACCTGAAGGCGGTGTCGAGTTCGACGCCGGTGGTCGTCTTCGCCCACATCCCGCTCTGGACGGTCTATGCCGACTGGGGCTGGGGCACCGATGATTCAACGCAGGCGCTGGCGCTTCTCAAGCGCTTCGGCTCGGTGACGGTGCTGAACGGCCACATCCACCAGATCATGCAGAAGGTGGAGGGCAACGTGACCTTCCACACTGCCCGCTCCACCGCCTTCCCGCAGCCCGCGCCCGGCACGGCGAAATCGCCCGGGCCGATGACGGTGCCCTCCGGCAAGCTGCGCGGCCTGCTCGGCGTCACCGATGTCGCCGTCAGGAAGGGCAAGGAGGAGCTTGCGATCGTCGACAGCACGCTCGCCTGAGCCCTCGAGGAAAGGAAATCTCCATGTTCTGCAAGCAGTTCCGTACCTGCCGCCATGCCGCCCTCTGCGCCGGCCTCGGTCTCGCCTTCATGGCCGCGCCGCCGCTCCATGCGGCGGAGCCGGTACTGGTGAAGATCGACAATTTTTCCTTTGCGCCTGCGACCCTGGTTGTGAGGGCGGGCACGACCGTCACCTTCGAGAATGACGACGACATCCCGCACCTCGTTGTCGCCAGCGACGGCTCGTTCCGCTCGAAGGCGCTCGACACCGGCGACAGCTACAGCTTCACCGCCGGCAAGGCCGGCGACTATCCCTATTTCTGCGGACTTCACCCGCATATGCAGGGTACGATAAAAGTGACTCCGTGAGGGACGCTGCGCTCAGCTGTCCCGGAATGCGGGGCAAAACGGCAGTGGCGAGTGGCGAGCGCTCCGCCGAACTTTTCCGCGAGGTGGTGCTCCCCCATCTCGCGGAGGCGCTGGCGCTCGCCCGCTGGCTGACCGGCAGTGCCGATGACGCCGAGGACGTGGTGCAGGAGGCCTGCCTAAAGGCGCATGCCGGCATCGGAAGCTACCGGGGCGGCAATGCGCGCGCCTGGCTTCTCGCGATCGTGCGCAACGCTTCCTACACCTGGCTTTCGCGCAACCGCTCGCACAAGCTGGTTATCGTCGGCGACATTGGCGATCTTGAAGATATCGCGCCTCCGTCGAGCCCGGCCGGGGACGACGGGAATCCGGAGGCGGTGCTGATCGCGCGGGCGGACAGCGCCGTGCTGGAACGGGCGATCGAGGCGCTTCCGCACGCCTTCCGCGAGATCGTGGTCCTGCGCGACATCAACGGGCTCAGCTATCGCGAGATCGCGGCGATGCTCAACCTGCCGATCGGCACGGTGATGTCGCGCCTGGCGCGGGCGCGTGCACGGCTGATGGCCGAAATCAGGAGTTCCGATGAGCAAGCATGACATATTGCCGACGGATCCGGACGATCTCCGCCTGCTGATCCACGCCCATCTTGACGGTGAACTCGACGCGGCGACCGCGCTGGCGCTGGAGCGCCGCATGGCGGCCGATCCCGCGCTCGCGGCGGAGCATGCGCGGCTGGCCGCCCTGCAGCAAGGCATCCGCCGCTTGCCCCGGCCCGAGATCAGCCCCGCGTTCCAGGCCCGCATCGCCGCGCTCGGCGGCGAGCGGCTGGCCGCACGGCCGCGGAGCGCGCTTGCGTGGTTCACGCGTCCCTCCTTCGAATGGAGCGCGCTGGCAGCCTCGATCCTGGTCACGGCGGTCGTGGCAAGCGGCGTGACGCGCTGGGCGATGCTGCAGCCCGGACCGGAAAGCTTTGCGGCGGCGATCGCCAACGACCATCGCCGCAGCCTGCTTGCCGCAAGCCCGGTCGATGTCGCCTCCTCCGACCGCCATACGGTGAAACCCTGGTTCGACGGCAAGCTCGGATTTTCGCCTCCGGCTCCCGATCTGGCCAAGGAGGGTTTCGCGCTGGTCGGCGGCCGGGTCGAAGTGATCGGCAACAAGCCGATGCCCGCCCTCGTATACCGCCACAACGAGCATCTGATCACGCTCGTCGCCGCCCCGCAGGACCCGGGAGCCAAGGCCGAGCCGGACATCGCGAATTTGTCCGCGGCCGGCCTGTCGCTCGTCCACTGGAGCGACCGCGCCTTCTCCTATTGGGCGATCTCGGATGCCGAGCGGAGCGTGCTCGACGATTTCGTCCGCCGCTTCAGGGCGGCGAGCGTGGGCGGATAAGGCGAGGGATGACCAAATTTGGTCATCCGGAAACGCTCACCCCCTCCGGCCCTTCGGGCCACCTCCCCCGTCGAGGGGGAGGAGGGCGGAGAGACTGGCGCCCTCCCTCCCCTCGGCGGGGAGGGTCCGGCCGAAGGCCGGGGGTGGGTGAGTATCGCGCGGATCAGTTTCCGTAGCTATTGTTACAGCTATTTGCGGGCCTATCGAACAACTAGAGGTGGTTTGGCTGATGCGGGCGAAAAGCGCCGCTGCTTTTATTGCCCGCCGACCAGCGCCGCAAAAGTCGCGAGGTCGACATTGCCGCCAGAAAGCACGACCGCGATCGTCTTGCCGGCAAGCCCGATCTCGCCGGAGGAAAGCGCCGCGGAGCCGGCCGCGCCGCCCGGTTCGACGACGAGCTTCAGATGGGTGGCCGCGTCGCGCATCGCCGCCACGATCGCCGCTTCCGGAACGGCGGCAACCCCGGCCACCAAGCTGCGGTTGATGGCGAAGGTGAGTTCGCCCGGCATGGGCGACATCAGCGCATCGCAGATTGACGTGCCGGTTGGATCGGCTGCCACCCGGCTGCCGGCGGCGAGTGAACGGCGCGTGTCGTCGAAATTCTCGGGCTCTCCGCCCCATATCTCCGTGTCCGGCGACAGCGCCTTGACGGCGATTGCGATGCCGGCCATCAGCCCGCCGCCACCGCAGGGCGTGACGACGGCGTCGAGCCTGACGCCCATGGCGCTCGCCTCCTCGGCGATTTCCAGCCCGACCGTGCCCTGGCCGGCGACGATCAGCGGATCGTCGAAGGGCTTCACCAGCGCCATGCCCTTTTCGACATAGGGCCGGGCGACAGCTTCCCGGTCCTCGGAGTAGCGGTCGTAAGGCACGATCTCGGCGCCCATGGCGCGGACATTGTCGGCCTTGATGGCGGGGGCATCGGCCGGCATGACGATGACGGCCCTTATGCCGAAAAGCTCGGCGGCGGCGGCCACGCCCTGGGCATGGTTGCCGGAGGAGAAGGCGACCACGCCGCGCGCGCGTTCCGCCTCCGTCAGCGAGGCGATCTTGTTGTAGGCGCCGCGGAACTTGAACGAGCCGGTGCGTTGCAGGACTTCCGGCTTGAAGAGCAGCCGCGCGCCGAATTTCCGGTTGAGCGCGGCGGATTCCAGAAGCGGCGTGCGACGCGCCAGTCCCTCGATGCGCTCCGCGGCCGCACGGATGTCCCCGATCGTGGGCGCGGCAAGAACGGGCTGGGCGTGGATGGTCATTGCTTATGGGGCTCCAGGCGGCAGTGCGGGGGCCGATTATTGCCCCGCCTCCGCCCTCTTCTACCAGCCAATATTTCTGATGGAACGGAGTATCCCGGCGGATCGATGCGCCGGCGCACCGGCCCGCTAGCCGGAAGTGGCCGCCACGCGGGCCTTGCCGAACGGCAGCGCTGCGACGATCCCCGCCGCCACGCCGAGGACGAGCCAGACTGCCGCGCCCACGGCCGACGGTTTCATTGTCATGATCCCCACCACTGCGACCAGGAGGGTCACCGTCGTCAGCTTGGCGGACCATGCGGCCCGGTCGCGGAGCATGGCCCGCGCCTTCGCGGAAAAGCCGGATGTGCCGAGTTCGCGGTTCAGGGCGCGATTGTGGCCGCCGTCAATTCCGGCCCCCAGCACGACAAGCGCGACAAGGCCGATGATGCCGCCGAGAATCCACGGCGTCGTCCAGGTCCAGTTGGACTCGGTCATCCAGGCGCCGCTCGCAAGCAGACCTAACGTCGCCACGGGGAAGGCCGGAACGATCCGTTCGATGGTGGCGAGCGACCGGTTGGCTTCGTCCGCATCGGTCGCGCCGCGCAGCCCGATGGCCGCGAGGAAAGTGCCCGCCATTGCCGCCGTGGCGAGGAGAAGAGACAGGAAATGAATGAAAAGCGCGATCGTGTATCCGGACAACGGCGTCCCCTCCCACGTTCAGGACCAATGCTGCATTGTTTGCCGGATCGGAAGCGGCGGTCAAGGACCGAGTTGCATGCCGGCGGAATGGGCAAGCCGGCTTGTAGCGCGACGGAGCTCGTTCACCCCGCTTGACCCGCTCCGCGCCGAAGCATAGAGCAGTTTAGAACAATTCTAAACTGAGGCGCCCCGCCATGCTCTCGCGATTTCTCGGCTTCGGCCGCCGCGACTTCTCCTCGCTCAGCGAGCAGGAAATCCTGGCCCTCGCCATCTCTTCGGAAGAGGACGACGGCCGCATCTACAGCGCCTATGCCGACGGATTGCGCGAGGATTTTCCGCAATCGGCGAAGGTCTTCGACGAGATGGCAGAGGAGGAGGCGCGCCATCGCGACGTGCTGATCGAGATGCACCGCAGGCGCTTCGGCGACAGGATCCCGCTGATCCGCCGCGAGCATGTGCGCGGCTATTTCGAGCGCAAGCCGGACTGGCTGGTCAGGCCGCTCGGCATCGATCATGTGCGCACCCAGGCCGAACAGATGGAGGAGCAGGCCTACCGCTTCTACCTGGAGGCGGCGAAGCGCACCCAGGATGCCTCGACCCGCAAGCTTCTCGGCGATCTCGCGGTCGCGGAAAAGGCGCATGTCTCGATGGCGCAGCGTCTCGGGCTCCGGCACGTGCCGGAAGATGTCGCGACGGAGGAGCGGCAGGAAGAGCGCAGGAAGTTCATCCTGACCTATGTGCAGCCGGGCCTTGCCGGGCTCATGGACGGTTCGATCTCGACGCTGGCGCCGATCTTTGCGGCGGCCTTTGCCACCCAGAACACCTGGGCGACATTCCTGGTCGGCCTGTCCGCCTCCGTCGGCGCCGGCATCTCCATGGGTTTCACCGAGGCGGCGCACGACGACGGCAAAATCTCGGGGCGGGGCTCGCCGCTGAAGCGGGGCTTCTCCAACGGCATCATGACCATGCTGGGCGGGCTCGGCCACACGCTTCCCTATCTCATCCCGAGTTTCTGGACGGCGACTATCGTCGCCGCGATCGTCGTGTTCTTCGAACTGTGGGCGATCGCCTTCGTCCAGAACCGCTACATGGAGACGCCCTTCCTGCGCGCTGTCTTCCAGGTGGTGCTCGGCGGTGCATTGGTTTTCGCCGCGGGGATATTGATCGGGAATGCGTGAGATTCTCCCCAAAAGGAGGTAATCACAACGGAAGCACCCCACCCGCCTCGCTACGCGAGGCACCCTCCCCTAGAGGGGAGGGAAAAGTGGCGTCGCTGCGCCTTTCCTCCCCCTGCCAGGGGGAGGTGGCCCGAA
>JBQCFH010000485.1:0-6362 GCA_051959385.1 Rhizobiaceae bacterium
CCGTCCGACGAGGCCTATCTGGCAACGGTCCTATCAGACACGAAGAGCATCGTTGCGCTGAAGCCTTTCCTCGACGTCGAAGCGATCCGCGCGGACACCTCTGCCATCGACCCGGCGCCAATGTTCGCGCGGGGCGCGCCCCTGATCGTTGCCGTCGGCATGATGCGGCCGGGCGCAAAGATCCAGTCCTATCGCCTTCTGGCGGAAGCGCTTTCCGGCCTAGCCAACCGGCCATGGAATCTCGTCGTGATCGGCGACGGGCCGGAGCGGGCGAATGTCGAGGCGATGTTCGGTTTTGCGGAAGGTGATCGCAAAATGTCCAAGGATGCGCCCCTTCGCACCCCCCTCTGGCCTGCCGGCCATCTCCCCCTCAAGGGGGGAGATCAGCCAGTCGCGCCGTCTTCGCCTATCACCGAGGTCGCAGGAAAGGCGGCAACATCGAAGCTGCCGATCTCCCCCCTTGAGGGGGAGATGGCCGGCAGGCCAGAGGGGGGCAACGTGGGGCGCGGCGTTTCATCCACTTCCCTTCGAGGTCGCATCCTTTTCACCGGCGCCCTGCCGCATGCCGACGTGCTCGGCTGGATGAAGGCCGCCGACTTCATAGCATGGCCGGGCATCGGCGAGGCGATCGGCATGGTCTATCTGGAAGCCGCGGCATGCCGCCTGCCGGTTGCCGCCTGCGACGTGGCCAATGTGGCGACGGTTGTCTCCGACCGCGAAAGCGGGCTGCTCGCGCGCCAAGCGGAAGCGTCCGCCTATCGCGAGGTGCTGATCCGGCTGCTCGGCGACGACGTGCTGCGCCGGCGGCTCGGAGATGGCGGGCTGCGGAAGGCCTGCCGCGATCACGATATCGGCCGCGCAGCGGCGACATTCAAGACGGCGATAGAGCCGCTGCTCCGGCGCTCGAAGCGGCCGGCCGAGCTTGCCCCATGAGCGTCTTCGACGAAGTCGAGCGTGAGCTTGCCCGCTGGAGCGAATTGGGGCTGACGCCGCGCTTCTGGCTGCGCGACGACGACGCCACGCGGCCTACGCCGGCGCTCGACCGTCTCCTCGGCCTCGTGCGCGAACACGACATTCCGCTTCTGCTGGGAGTGATCCCGGCGGAAGCGACCGAAGCCCTGGCGCAGGCCATCCGGCATGAACCGCTGGTCAGGCCGGCCGTCCACGGCTATGCGCACAGGCGGCATACGCCGGATGACGTGCCGGCGATGGAGCTCGGCGGCGAGCGGCCGGCCGAAGAAATGCTGGATGAACTCAGGCTGGGGCGCGAGAGGCTGTCCCGCCTCTTTGGCGAGCGGCTGTCGGGCATTCTCGTGCCGCCATGGAACCGGCTGTCGCGCGAGGTTGCGGCGCGGCTTGATGAGGCCGGCTTCACTGCGCTTTCCACCAATTCCTGGCACGAGGACGGCTCGGCGCTGCCGCAGCTCAACACGCAGATCGACATCGTCGACTGGGCGAACGAAAGGCGCGGACAGACGGTCGAATGGGCTATGGGCGAATTGCTGCGCCGGCTCGAGCAGGCGCGCAAGCGCGGCGGCGCGCCGCTCGGCATATTGAGCCATCACCTCGTCCACAACGAGCTGGCATGGACGACGCTGGAAGCGCTGATCCGCTATCTGAAGGAGCGCGGCTTCGCCTTCGAGCACGCTGATGTCCTGGTTGAGGAAGCGTTAAGGCGGCAGGCGAAGCGGTTGCCGGCTCGATTCCGCTAGCGGCCCCAAGCGGCTGATTTTTCTGATGAACGGCCCCTCACCCTTACCCTCTCCCCGCAAGCGGGGAGAGGGGGGGCGCCGGCGCTGCGGCCAGTCTCCTTCTCCCCGCTTGCGGGGAGAAGGTCCCGCCCTTCGATTGCACTCAGGAGGGGGATGAAGGGCATCCGACCATCACCACGCGGTGTGATACGGGTCCGCCGCGTCGCGCAACCCGTCGCCGAGGAAGTTGAAGGCGAGGATGACCAGGATCACCGGAACCACCGGCAGGATGAGCCAGGGATAGAGCGCCACGACGTTGATGTTCTGCGCCTCGTTCAGGAGCACGCCCCAGCTCGTCACCGGCGGGCGCAGGCCGAGCCCGAGGAAGGAGAGCGCCGTCTCGCCGAGGATCATGGTCGGGATGGTGATGGTCGCCGACGCGATCAGGTGGCTCATGAAGCCGGGAATCAAATGGCGGAAGATGATGCGCCCCGGCCCGGCCCCCATCAGCTCCGCCGCCAGCACGTAATCCTCCTCCCTCAGCGACAGGAGCTTGGAGCGCACCGCGCGCGCCAGCCCGGTCCAGTCGATGAGGCCGAGGATGATGGTGATGCCGAAATAGACCAGCACCGGGCTCCAGTCGACCGGCATGATGGCGGCCAGCGCCAGCCATAGCGGGATGGAGGGCAGGCTCTGCAGCACCTCGATGATACGCTGCACGACAATATCCACCCAGCCGCCGTAATAGCCGGCGAGCCCCCCGATCGAGATGCCGAGGATGAACGAGATCATTATGCCGATCAGGCCGATGGTGAGCGAGATGCGCGTGCCGTAGATGATGCGCGAGAGAAGGTCGCGGCCAAGCCGGTCGGTGCCGAGCAGGAATACCCCCTGCGAGCCCTTGGCCGCGCAGAAGAGGTGCAGCCGCGCCTCGAACAGGCCCCAGAAGCGGTAGGGGTCGCCCTCGCAGAAGAAGCGCAGCTTCTCGATGCGGTTCGGATCGATCGGGTATTCGCGCTTCAGTATGTCCATGTTGAGATGGTAGGTCGTGCCGTAGACGAACGGCCCGACGAACTTGCCCTCATGGAAAAGGTGCAGCTGCTGCGGCGGCATGTAGATGTTGTCGGCGTGCCGGTCGTTGAGCGAATAGGGCGCGAGGAATTCGCAGATGAGGATCGAGGCGTAGAGCAGAGCCAGGAAGATGCCGGACACCACCGCCGCGCGGTGCCGCTTGAATTTCCACCACATCAGGCGGAGCTGGGAGGCGAGATAGACCTTCTCCTGGATCGGCGACAGCTTCTCCACCGATTTCGGGTCGAAAGGCTCCCGGGAGACGAAATGCCCGATGGGCGCGCCGTCCGGCGGCAGCGGCGAATTCACTTGCGCCTCCCCGCCTGCAGGCGGATGCGCGGGTCGAGCAGCGCCAGCGCGATATCGGAGATGAGCACGCCGGCGACGGTCAGCGCGGCGAGGAACATCAGGAACGAGCCCGCGAGGTACATGTCCTGGCTTTGCAGCGCGCGGATCAGCAAGGGCCCGGTCGTCTCCAGCGACAGCACGATGGAGACGACGACCGCGCCGGAGATCACCGAGGGCAGGATGCCGCCGATATCCGCGATGAAGAAGTTGAGCGCCATCCTGAGCGGATATTTCACCAGCGCCCGCAGGGGCGGCACGCCCTTGGCGCGGGCGGTGACGACATACTGCTTCTGCAACTCGTCGAGCAGGTTGGCGCGCAGCCGGCGGATCATGCCGGCCGTGCCGGAAGTGCCAATGACGATGACCGGGATCACCATATGCTCGGCGACCGACCAGAACTTGCCCCAACTCATCGGCTGGCCGAGATAGCGCGCGTCCATCAAGTGGCCGATCGATACGCCGAACCAGACATTCGCGAGGTAGAGCAGGATGAGCGCCAGCAGGAAATTGGGCGTGGCAAGGCCAAGGAGCCCGATGAAGGTCAGCCCGTAGTCGCTCCAGGAATATTGGTGCGTCGCCGAATATATTCCTATGGGGAAAGCGACGAGCCAGGTGAAGATGATGGTGACGATCGAAATCAGCATCGTCAGGTAGATGCGGGCGCCGACGACCTGCGTCACCGGCATTTCGTATTCGAAGGAATAGCCGAAATCGCCGTGCAGCATGCCAAGCACCCAGAGCCCGTATTGCTCGATCATCGGCTTGTCGAAGCCGTATTCATGCTTCAGGTAGGCGATCTTGTTCGGATCGACGGTCTCGCCCTGCGCCTGCAATTCGGCCATGTAGGTCTCGAAATAGTCGCCGGGCGGAAGCTGGATGATGAAGAAGACCAGCGCGCTGATCAAAAGCAGCGTCGGTATGGCGGCGAACAGGCGGAAGACGATGTAGCGGATCACTGCGCCTTGGCCTCGGCTTCGTCGTACCAAAACGTGTCCGGCATATAGATGCCGAAATACGCGCCGGGCGCAAATGAATAGACGCCTTCCTTCGGCACGTTCTTCAGGCGCGAGTTGATCACGACCGGCTGATAGACGCTGTTCACGGTGCCGATGGTGAAGACCTGGTCGGTGAAGATCGACAGCATCTTCTCCCAGATGCCGCGGCGCTCCTCGGTCGTCGAAGACACGCGCCACGCATGGTAGAGATCGAGCAGTTCCTTCGCCGCCGGCAGGTCGACGGGCTCGCCGGCCTTGCCCTGCGTTTCCGTGTACTGGCCCCATTTCGGCCAATTGCCCTGCGCGGATGAGACCGGCGCCAGTTCCTCGGGCGGCAGATCGGCCGTGGCGAGGCCCACGCTCAGCCCGCCCCAGATCGACATCAGCGTGCTGCCGGCGAGAAAGCGGCGGCGCATGACTTCAAGGTTGAGCGAACGCTGGTACACCTTGATGCCGATGTCGCCCCAATATTCGCGCACGAGCTCCATCATGTCGGATTGCTCGACGCTGCCGGCGAACTCCACCACCATCTCCGCCCTGCGGCCGTCCGGAAGAAGGCGGATGCCGTCGCCGCCGAGTTTCAGGCCCATCTCGTCGAGCAGCCGGTTCGCCTGGGCCGCATCGAAGGCGGTCCAGGCCTGGTCGTAGGCTTTCTTGTAGAGGGGGGACTGGGGAAGGACGGTGTTGGCAGCCTCGCGCGCCAGCCCGAAATAGAATTGCTGGTTGAGCTCGTGGCGGTCGATCGCAAGCGACAGGGCGCGGCGGAAGCGAACGTCGCGCATGACGTCGCGCCAGATCTTGTCGTTGGCGTTCAGGTTGGGGAGGAAGGCGACCTCCGAGCCGGTTCCGTCGCGCCAGAGATCGACATGGATCGGATGCTGTTTCTCGGCCTGCTTCAGGAAGGTGTAATTGTCGAAGCGGAGATAGCGGGCCTGCAGATCGCTTTCACCGGCCCCGGTCTTGGCCGGGATGATGTCGGCTGAGCTCGTCGAGAGATAGACGGTCGAGATGTAGGGGAGCTGGCGGCCGCTCCCGTCGACGCGATGAAAATACGGGTTGCGGCGAAAAGTGAAGCGCTCCGCCGGCGGCGCGGTGGTGTTGCGCCATGGCTCCAGCGTCGGCAGGTCCGGGTTCTCCGGCCGGTATTGCCGCGCCATGACGGTGTGCAGCGCCACCCAGTCCCGCATCCTGTTCGACGCGACAAGCTCGGCGAGCTTTTCGGGATCGGCATATTTCTTGTGGAACTGCTTCAGGTAGTGCGCCGGCATGAAGATGTAGTTGGGGCTCGCTCCGGCGAGCGAAGGCAGGAAAAGCGGATTGGGCTTGTCCCAGCTGTAGCGCACGGTCGCCTCGTCGAGCACCGTGAATGCAGGCGGCTTGCCTTCGACCAGCATCTGCTGCGAAGGGCCGCCGCGCGACAGCTTCTTGTTGAGCGAGACATCCTCCCAGCAATAGCGGAAGTCCTCGGCGGTGAACGGCTCCCCGTCGGACCATCTATGCCCCTTGCGCAGATGGAGCGTGAAGGTGCGCCCTTCCTCGACCTCGAACTTCTCGAGGATGTCGGGCACGAGATTGAGGTCCGGATCGAACACGACCAGCCGCGCGTAGGAATAGACGGTCATCATGCGGATGTCCTTGTCGTCCGCCATGATCAGCCTGAGCGCGCCGCCGTAGCGTCCTTCCGCCTTGCGCAGCGCCGCCATCTCCACCACGCGCGGATTTTGCGGCAGGCGCGAGGCGAGCGGCGGCAGGTCGCCCGCCGCCACGCCCGCGGCAAGATCGGGCGGCTCGCCGGCCGCGGCGAGACCGTGTCGGGGCAGCACCGGCAGCGCGACCGCGGCGAGCGCGAGTTTGGAAAAGCTCCGGCGGGACCAGCGGCGGCCACTCATGCGGGGAGCCTGTCTGCGCTGAACTCCGCGCGGGCAAGCACATAATGTCCCCTGGCGACCGGCGTCAGCTTCAATCCGTCATCGGCGACGGCCCGGAAGAGCGGGTCCCAGCTTTCGGCGTCGTCGACGATCTCGTCGACGCGGTCGGGAAAATCGAGCTTATGGTCGAGATCGGCGTGGGGAACCGCCGACAGGAGCTTTTGGGTATAGGGATGCGCGGGATGGGCAAAGAGCGTGTCGCAATCGGCGATCTCGACGATCCTTCCCTTGCGCATGACGGCGATGCGGTCGGCGACATATTTCACCACCGCCAGATTGTGCGAGATGAACACCATGGTGAGGCCGAGATCGGCCTGCAGCTTCTTCAA
>JBQCFH010000486.1:0-7626 GCA_051959385.1 Rhizobiaceae bacterium
CCACCAGCGCGCCGTGGTTCTCGGGATTGGCGGCCAGCGTGTTGCGAAAGCGTGCGATGTCCGCGGCCGCCTTCAATTCGTCGCGCACGGAACCGGCGGCGGTGGGGAGCGCCGTGTCGATCGTGGCGTGGATCTCGTCCATCCGCCGTTGGCTCGCCGCCTCGGCCTGGCCCGCGGCCCTCTCGGCATCGCCGCGCTGCAGCAGCGCATGGCCGAGATAGGCGAAAATGGTGCGCACCTCCTCGCGTCCCCGTTCGCTGGCGCCGGCCCCGAACAGGGCGGCAAGCGCCGGCGTCGGCGGCTCGCCCATGGCGACTATTCCGAGGCCGTGGCCGTGAAGGAACTCGAAATGCGGCCGCCCCTCGGCGATCTCCGCCCAGAGGCGGGAGACGCCGAAGCCGCGCTCGCGCACATTCGTGTCGTGCAGCATCACCACCGCGTTTTCGGCAAGCCTCGGCTGCCAGGTGTCGAAATCGTGGCGCACGGCTTCGTAGCTGTGCAGCCCGTCGATGTGCAGCAGGTCGATCGAGCCGTCGGCGAAGTGCGGGACGGCCTCGTCGAAGGTCGACTGCACCAGCCGCGAGAAGCCGGAATAACGGGCATCGTGATGCGCCCTCAGATCGGCGAGCACTTCGGCGCCGTAAAAGCCGGCATGCTCGTCGCCCTGCCATGTATCGACGGCATAGCAGCGGCAGTCGAGCCTGAGCGTGCGCACCGCTTCGCATGCGGCGCAATAGGATGCGCCTGTATGCGTGCCGAGTTCCACGAACGAATGCGGCCTCAGCGCATCGATGATCCAGAACATGAAGGGCAGGTGCTCGATCCATGCGGAGACCGGCATGTGCTCCGGCACGCGAAACGGCACCGCGTTGAGCGGGATCGGCGGGACGGCTTTTTCAGGCTGCACGGGAATCGCGCCTTTTATAGAAATCGAGCGCCTCGCCGATCGCCCCGAGAAACACGTTGCGGCCGCGCTCGAGGATGAGGCCGTGCGTGCAGGTCTTCTCCAGCAGGCTGAGGTTATGGGAGGCAAGGATGATGATGCCGGCGCTCGCGACCACGCTGTTCATGCGCTCCTTGGCCTTTTCCTGGAAGGGCGGATCGCCGGCGCCGATCCATTCGTCCATCAGCAGGATCTCCGGCTCGAAGCTGGTCGCCGTGGCGAAGGCGAGGCGGGCCGCCATGCCCTGGCTGTAATATTTGAAGGGCATGTCGATGAATTCGCTCATCTCGCTGAAGGCGATGATGCCGTCCATGCGCTCCGCGATCTCGGAAGCGCTCCAGCCATTGATCAGGCCGCGCAGTTCGATGTTTCGCCGCCCGGTCGCCTCGGGGCGGAAGCCGAGGTTGATGTTGAAGAGCGCATCGACGCGGCCGGCCACGTCGATCCTACCGACGGTCGGCTCGAATATACCGTAGAGCACCTTGAGCAGCGTCGTCTTGCCGGCGCCGTTCGAGCCGATCAGCGCCAGCCGGTCGCCGGCCTTTAGCGAGAAGCTCACGCCATCGAGCGCGGTGACGAGCGCGGGCCGGCGGCCGTTATGCGCGACCTGTCCGCCCACAATCGATACCCGGCGGCGCTCTTCGGCCGACGGACGCCTTGCCAGCGTCCGCTGCTCGAACAGCGGATAGGTGAGCCCGACGCCGTCGGCATGGATATGAACCATCTGCGGCGTCCTAGAGCAGGAAGACGATCTTGCGCCGGTAGACGCCGAGAAGGAGGACGGCGACCACCCAGAGCAGGATGCTCGCCGCCAGGGTGACCTGCCAGGAATGAACGGGGACGACGCCGTCGACGATCGGGTTGCGGAATACGTCGATATAGTGCGTCATCGGGTTCCAGTCATAGAGCGCCTGCCTGAAATCGTTCTTTGCTGGATACCAGAAGACCGGGGTCAGGAAAAAGGCGAGCCGCATGAAGTTCATGATGAAGAAGTTCACGTCGGGCATGAGCGTGCCGAGTATGGCGAGGATGATGGAGACGGCCGGCGCGGTCAGGATCAGCAGCACCGCCGCCGGCAAGGCATAGAGCCAGGCGCTTGCCGGGGGATGGCCGAAGAAGATTATGATCAGGATCGCCCCGATAAGCCCATACCCGGCGCGAATGGTCGTGCGCATGGTCTGCCGCATTACATAGACGAAGAGCGGCAGGACCGTGCCCTTGATGAAGGCCTGCTCGGTGAAGAAGAGCTGGACGCTCTGCGTGATCGTTTCGTTGATGAAATTCCATACGAGCAGCCCGCAGGCCAGATAGATCGCGGAGTTCGGGCGCTGCTCGCCGAAGACATAGAGCAGCGTGATGACGAAAAGCAGGTAGTTGAGGAGAAGCCAGATCGGCCCAAGCCGCGTGCGCTTGTGGCTATCGCCGATGTCTTCCTGCGCCAGCGCCATCCATACCCGCCTCATTCTGAGGCCTGTACGTATGTCGGCAAGCGCGCCGTCGATCAAAGCCAGCATCGGTACTCCCAGCGGGTCGGCGGGCAGGTAGCACGCGTTGGCCGCGAATGCCAGCGCGACCGACCGCCGCCGCTTCATCCCGCCAGATTTAGGCGGAAAGGCGGAACGGGAATTGTCCCGTCGAAACATCAAATTTATGCCTCGCGCGTTGCCGCTGGCGCTCCGCTGTGCGACATCACCCGCGCCGTCGCCTGGCGCGCGGCCGAGTCGCCGCCGGGCCCCGCGTGTTGGACAATTCGGAGAGCATGGAATTTCTTTGAACGGAGCCGAAGCCAGCCCACGCGTCGCCGTGCTCATGGCGACATATAACGGTGCGGCCTATCTCGAAGAGCAGCTTCGCTCGCTTCATGCCCAGTCGCATCCGTCGATCGACGTCATGGTCTCCGATGACGCATCGGCGGACGCCACGCCGGACATTCTGAGTGAATGGCGGGAGCGCTGGGAAAAGGGCCGGTTCCTGGTGCGGCGCGGCCCCTGCGCCGGCTTTGCCGAGAATTTCCGCTCGCTAATCGTCGACCCGGGCCTTGATGCCGACTATTTCGCCTTCTGCGACCAGGACGACATATGGGAAGCGGACAAGCTCGAACTCGCGATTTCGCGCCTGGCGGGACTGGCGCCGGGCAGGCCGGCGCTCTTCTGCTCGCGCACGCTGACGATCACGGAAGCGGGGGAGGCCGTTGGCGCCTCGCCGCTCTTCGCCAAAGAGCCGTCATTCCGCAACGCCATCGTGCAGAGCCTGGCGGGCGGCAACACGATGGTCTTCAACCGCGCGGCGCAATCGGTCCTGCAGCGCGCGTCCGCCCGGTCGGGCTTCGTCAGCCACGACTGGTGGGCCTATCTCCTGGTCTCGGGCGCGGGCGGCGAGGTGGTCTACTGCCGCCGGCCGCTGGTGCGCTATCGCCAGCACGGATTGAACCAGGTGGGCGCGAATACGTCCATGAAGGCGCGCTATTCGCGGCTGAAGCGCATGATCCGGGGGCAGTTCCGCGAATGGAGCGAGGAAAACCTGGCCGGCCTGGAATTGAATTCCGACCTGCTGACGCCCGAAGCCATGTGCACCCTCGTCAGCTTCCGCGACGCGCGCAAGGCCGCGCTGCCGCGCCGCCTCTTCGATCTCGGCCGATCGGGCGTCTATCGCCAGACACTCCCGGGCAACATCGGGCTGTATCTCGCTGCGCTGATGGGGAGGGTGTGAAATGGTTCGGCCGTCGTACGCCTCTGTCCTCGCTTGCAGGCTGATGCGGTTGCAGCTTCTGATCTATATCGGTGTTGGCGTCTTCTGCATGGTGCTCGATGTTGGGCTCATGCAGGCGTTGATATTTTTTGGGATAAACTATGTTGTCGCCACGACTGCTGGCTTCTTCGCAGGACTGTTCGCCAATTTTGCGCTTCATACCCACGTCACATTTCGAAGCGCCCCATCCCTCAAGGTCGCAACCAAATACCTTACGGTATACCTTACGGTTGTATTCGCCAGCTATCTGCTTACGGTCACCTTCGTCTGGCTGGCCCAATCGTGGTTGGGAGTGCCGGTGGTGGGCAAATTGATCGCGCTTCCGTTGGTTACGGGATTTGCCTTTATCATGTATCGAAGCTGGGTTTACAAGAACTAGTGCCAGAGAATCACCCGAGACGCGGCAACAGTGAGTAGAATAATGGAAGCTAAAATATGTCCGATTTGCCGTTTTGAAATGACCTCTCATCGGCATCCGTGGCTTTTTAGATGCACGAGTTGTGGCTTCTTGGGCTCGAACTTAAAGCCGGCGATCCCGGATCGAATTTCTGAAACTGGGCTGGATGAGGATGCTAGACTGCAGGGGCTTGCAGGTGTGCGCATGTCGAACAATGAGACGCTCGTCCAGTTCCTTTCCACTCAGAGGCTTCCGGGCAAGCAACTGCTCGATGTCGGCTCCGGCTTGGGCTTTTTTCTGCGAACCGTAGCCGAAAACGGCTTCCACGCGTTGGGTATCGAGCCGGATGCGAATGTAGTCGAAAAAGCGCGCCAAGGCGGATTTGATGTGCGGCACGGCTACTTTCCTGATTGTTTGGCGCCGACCGAAAAGTTCGATGTGATCGTATTCAATGACGTTCTAGAGCATGTCGTTGATCTCGAGGCGGTTATGGCGAGTGTCCGTGAGCACCTAAATCCACAAGGGCTGGTTGTCTTAAACTCCCCGGATCGCAGGGGCGCCTTTTATCGAATAGCAAATGTACTCGACGTATTTGGAATAGCCGGCCCATTCGATAGGCTGTGGCAAAGAGGAGTTCCATCGCCACATATGTGGTATTTTACGAAAAAGGACCTGTTTCGGCTCGGTGATCGCTATGGCTTTGAAGGATGCTGTACTGTTCGATTAAGGACGCTGTCTTTTCGTGGGTTAAGGGACCGCGTATTCTATTTTCAGAACCAGAACATATTCGTGAGCGTGGCAGGATTCTTGGCGGCTCTATTCATGTTGCCGATCTTGCGATTTCTTCCATCCGATCTGGGCGTCGCAGTTTTGCGTAAGCCTGCCTAGCAGATGGCTGACCCTGGCCAGCGTGAGAGGACTTATTTCAATTTACCAGCCTCTGGATCGGGATGCGCGGGATGGCGGCATGGTCATAGGCCAGAAATGAGACAAGAGACTGCACCCCTACTATGATGGGAAGCGCTCCCAGCATGACGGTGCCCGCCGTCGCCGGCTGGCCGGTAACGGCAGAGTGATGCCACTCGATCCCGCCGTAGAGGAGCCCGAACACGGTCAAGACCAGACCGAGGGCGAGATTGAGCGATGCCGGGCTGAAATCCCTTAAGAAATAGGAATAGATGACCCTCTTGACGATATTCTTGCCGTGGCAAAGAGAAAAGTGAAAAACCGCCCGACGCGCGCTCAGGTTGCTGGTCTCTTCACCGTAAAAAGCTTTCATCGGAACATCGACGACGACAGCTCTCATCAGGTACAGATAGTAAAGCATATCGGATTCAAAGAAGAACCGTTTGCTGATCTTCTTGAGGGGCAGGAGCGACAAGACGGAACGGTGAATCGCGGTGAACCCGTTGGTCGGATCGAACAGGTTCCAATAGCCGCTGGAAGCCTTTGTTAAAAATGAAAGCCCGAGGTTCCCGAGCAGTCTGCCCACCGGCATCGCGCTTGCATCGCGCGGGTTAAAAAAACGGTTTCCCTTGCTGTAGTCGGCGACCCCGTTCACGAGCGGGGCGACCAGCGTCGGGATGAACGCCGGGTCCATCTGCCCGTCGCTGTCGATCTTGACGACGATGTCTGCGCCCGCATCAAGGGCGCAAAGGTAGCCGGTGACGACAGCGCCGCCGACGCCTTGGTTGGTCTCGTGATAGATGACCTTCACGCGGCTGTCTTGGGACATTGCGGCTACATGTGCGCCTGTATGTTCCGGGCATTTGTCATCAACGACAATGATGGAACTCACTTCGGGGCCGATACGGCCGATAACATCCAGTACATGCATTTTGCTTCTGTAGCACGGGAGAACGGCAGCAATCCTGCGGTTGACTGGCATGCATTCGACCTTAATAAGCCTCGGAGCAGAATCGCGGAGCTCCTGATGCGCCAATATCTTGAATGGCCAGCAATGTGCAACATGCAGTGGCTTTTGCCTTTCATTTTCGTTGTTCTCGCACTTCCATCAACACTCCTATCTGCCTATTTGACGCCTCCTTTCCAAGTACCCGATGAGATAGAGCACTATTTCTATGCCCGCTCGATATCACTTGGCCATCTTTTCCCAAGCCAGCTTAAGAGCGGTGGGGCTGGCGGCGTTGCAACGACGACAGACCAACACCTAGTTCGAATATTCCAAGGCATTCCTTTTAAGCCGCAGGTCAAAGTGATGGAAGAAATGCTTGTATCAGCAGCTCGTCTACCAGACGGCCCAGAAGTCATACAGAATTACTGGGGTTCTGCCATTTATCCGCCGAGCGCGTATATGATACCGGCTGCCGCACTTTTTGCACTGAGCCATCTCGATCTAAATCCTCTTCATGTTTTTTTTGGCGGACGAATCGCTAATTCAATCGCTTACGTCGTGATCGGAGCCTTGGCCATCTGGCTGACGCCGGTGGGAAAGTTCGCCTTCTGCCTGATTCTGCTCTTACCGATGTCACTGTCACAGGCGGGATCATTCTCCGCCGATGCGCAGGTATTTTCACTGGCGGCGATCATATGTGCCCTGATTGCGCGAGAAGCGGGACGGGAATTGCCCGCGGTTCCAAACCTGGTGCTTGCCGCTCTGCTGCTCGTGTTACTCGCTACAACAAAAGCTCCATTGATCGCACTTGTTGTTCCGCTCGCCGTGGTTTCCTGGCGCCGTTCGCGCCTTTTGGCAACTACGCTTACTGCCGTTGTCCTTTTTCTTTTTGTTCTTTGGGTAGACAAATTCGTGCTGACAGAAGCCCAAGCTTTAAGGACATCTCGGCTTGGCAACGTGTCGCCTTCGCAGCAGCTTTCGTTCCTGTTATCATCCCCACTTTCTATTGTATCGATCGCCTTCCGCACGATCAGTTCCCTATGGTGGAGGTATACTCAGGGAATGATTGGAATTTTTGGATGGCAGGACACCACAATGAGCAAGTGGTTCTATTATCTTGCTATCTTCTGCATTGCTGCGATCGCAGCCATAACGACCACCGAAAGATCGAGTAGATCTAACATGGCGTTCTTGGCTTCGGCCGTGCTTGCAACTGCTCTGACGTTCGGTGCACTTTACCTATCTTGGAGTAAGGTGGGCTCAGATATCGTTTCTGGTGTCCAAGGCCGATATTTTATTCCTATTATGTTTCCTGCCGCGTTGGCATTGCCAGGTATTGCGAAGCGAAGTGGTCAATGGTCCGCAGCCGGTTTGGTGCCAATTCTGGTGCTATGGGTCACATCTGCCGCGTACGTCCCTTTAGTGCTAGTGGAGCGATTTTACCTCCATTAGGCCCTTTCCCCTCACCACTTCGCTGCCCCTTGTGTCCATAGCCCGAAATAGGGGCAGCCGATCACATCTACGCCGTGGGTTCGCGTTGGATCGACCATTTCAGGCCTTGCGAATCGCACCGCGCCGCAAAGGGTCCACGTGAACAAGATCTTGTAGTTATTCCTGTCGGCCCGCAGCACGACGTCGCTGCCGGGCGGCATGGACGGCGGAAATTTCTTGGCCAGCTCGGGA
>JBQCFH010000487.1:0-2240 GCA_051959385.1 Rhizobiaceae bacterium
CGGCGTGGCGCGTCAAGCGTCTTCGCTCTTCAGCGGGCGGGAAAGCAGGGTCGAGACGGCCTCCGGAACGGTGATGCGCCCGGCGAGGATCGCGGCGACGGCATCGACGATCGGAGCATCGATGCTGCGCTCGCCTGCCAGCTCGGCCGCGATGCCGGCGGTGGCGACGCCCTCGGCAAGCGGCAGGCCCTCGACGCTATCGCCGCGTCCGAGCGCAAGGCCGTAGGCGAAATTCCGCGAGCGGGCCGAGCCGCAGGAGAGGATCAGGTCGCCGAGGCCGGAAAGTCCCATCAGCGTCTCCGGCCGGGCGCCGAAGGCGGCGCCGATGCGGCGCAGCTCGACGAAGCCGCGCGTCACCAACGCGGCTTGCGCGCTGGCGCCGAGCTCCGCGCCCGAGGCCGCGCCGGCCGCTATCGCCATCACGTTCTTCAGCGCGCCGCCGATCTCGACCCCGGTGAGGTCTGCGCTCGAATAGCAGCGCAGATGCGGCGCGGAGAGAAGGGCGGCGAGGCGGGCGGCAAGCGCCTCGTCGCGGGCGGCGACCGTGACCGCCGTCGGCAGTCCGCGCGATACGACGGCGGCGAAGCTCGGGCCGGAAAGCGCGGCCACCGGGTTCGAGGGCAGGATTTCGCTTACGATCTCGGAAAGCAGCTTTCCGGTCGTCGCTTCGATGCCCTTGGCGCATATGACCAAAGCGGCGCCGGCGGGAACGTGAGGCGCCGCCTGTTCGCAAACGGATCGCAGCATCTGCGCCGGCGTCACCAGAAGCACGCATTCGGCGCCGGCCAGCGCCGCGGCGAGATCGGTCGTGGCCATCAGCCCGTCGTCGAGCCGGATGCCCGGCAAGTAGCGCGGGTTCTCGTGCAGGCGGTTGACGGCCTCGACGATATGCGGATCGCGCGCCCACAGAAGCGGCTCGTTGCCGGCGCGAAGCATGGCGAGCGACAGCGCCGTTCCCCAGGCGCCACCGCCCAGAACGGCGATTTTCCGGCCGCTCATGCCTTGGCTCCGCTCATACCTTGGCTCCTCGGCGCCCCGAGCCGAGCGCCGGCGCCGCATCCTGGTCGAGCGGCCAGCGCGGGCGCGGCGCCATGTCGAAGGCGTTCTCGTCTTCCATCCCGGCGGAAAGCCGCTCCAGCCCCGCCCATGCGATCATCACCGCATTGTCCGTGCAAAGCTCGAGGGGCGGCGCCACGAAACGAAATCCTCTTTGCCGGCAAAGTTCCACGAGCGTCGAACGGATCTCCGCATTCGCGGCGACGCCGCCGGCGACGACGAGCGCAGGCGTGGCAATCCCGGGGAACTCGGCGCGGAAGCGGTCCAGGCTGCGGTCGACACGGTCGGACAGCGTTTCCGACACGGCGCGCTGGAAGGATGCGCAGATGTCGTCGACGTCGCGGTCCGTCAAAGGCTCAAGCGCCTTTGCCGCCTGTCGAACCGCCGTCTTCAGGCCGGAGAAGGAGAAATCGAGCCGCGCCTCGCCTTTCAGCGGCCGCGGCAGGTCGAAGCGCGCCGCATCTCCGCGCGCGGCCGCCTTCTCCACGCTCGGACCGCCGGGATAGGGCAGGCCGAGCAATTTCGCCGTCTTGTCGAAGGCCTCGCCGAGCGCGTCGTCGATGGTCGTTGCCCAGCGCTCGTAGCGGCCGACCCCTGCCACCCGAACAATCTGCGTATGGCCGCCGGAGACGAGGAGCAGGAGATAGGGAAAATCGAGACCGTCGGTCAGGCGCGCTGTCAGCGCATGGCCTTCGAGATGGTTGATCGCGATCAGCTTCCTGGTGGACGCCGCCGCGAGCGCCTTCGCCGTCATGACGCCCACGATCAGCCCGCCGATCAGGCCGGGACCGGCGGTGACCGCGATCGCGTCGATGGCGGCGAGGTCAAGCCTGGCATCGGCGAGCGCGGCGGCGACGACGCCATCGAGCGCCTCGACGTGGGCCCGCGCCGCGATCTCCGGCACGACGCCGCCGAAGGCCTCGTGCTCGGCGATCTGGCTGAGCACGACGGAAGAAAGGATTTCTCCGCGGCCGCCTTCCAGCGACACCACGGCGGCGGCGGTCTCGTCGCAACTCGTCTCGATGCCCAGTACCCGCGTCACCCTATCCCGGTCTCCATCATTGCCCGGCTGGCCATTCCCCGGTAGGAAGCCAGCCACGCGGGCGGGTTATCACGCCCTTCGCCGAGTGGAAACAGCGGCATGCAGACGGAAGTGCTGAGGATCGGAACGCGCGGCAGCGCGC
>JBQCFH010000488.1:0-3177 GCA_051959385.1 Rhizobiaceae bacterium
CGCGCTCCTTGCGCGCGAGCGGCAGCCGCGCGAGGCCGACACCGATGTCATCCAAGAATGGCGGGCGGCGCTCGGCGAAAGGCTCGTCGCATGACGATGCGCGTCTTCCTGCTGGGGGCCGGCTATTCGGCTGGCGCCTTCGCCTCGCTGCAGCGGGAGCGGGCGGAAGCTATCTTCGGTACAACGCGCTCGACGGAGAGGTTCGAGGCGCTGCGGCGGCACGGCATCGAGCCGCTCCTGTTCGATGGCGGCGCGATTGGCCCGGATATGGCGGCGGTATTGCAGGAAACGACCCATCTCGTGCTCTCCGCCGCGCCCGAAGGCGAAGCGAGTGGCAACGGCGATCCCTTCATGCCGCATATCGGGGATCGCCCTCGCGATCTCATGCCGAAGCTCCGCTGGATCGGCTATCTGTCGACGGTCGGGGTCTATGGCGACCATGGCGGCGCCTGGGTGGACGAAAAGAGCGCATGCCGGCCCGTCTCCCGGCGCTCCGTCGCGAGGCTGGCGGCGGAACGAAGCTGGCAGGCCTTCGCCGAACGGGAGGGGCTGCCGCTCGCCACTCTGAGGCTCGCCGGCATCTACGGGCCGGGCCGCAACGCGCTTGTCAACCTGGCGGACGGGAAGGCGCGGCGCATCGTCAAGCCCGGCCAGATCTTCAACCGTGTCCACGTGGACGACATTGCCGGCGCGCTGTCGCTGCTCGCCGGCGCGGAGACCGGCGGCATTTTCAATCTCGCGGGCGACGAGCCCTCTCCGCCGCAGGAGGGGGTCGCTTTCGCGGCCCGGCTGATGGGCGTCGAGCCGCCGCCTGAAATACCGTTCGAGGCGGTCGAGATGACGCCGATGGCGCGCTCCTTCTACGGCGAGAACAAGCGCGTTTCCAACGCCAGGCTCAAGGCCGCCGGCTATCGTCTTGCCTTTCCGGATTACAAGACGGCGCTTTCGGCGATGTGGCGCGAGGGCGCCTGGCGCTGATTCTTCGACCGATCGCCGGGAGTTGTGTTGCCAAACGATACGGAAGGGCAGAAGCTTCGTAGCTGGCGGTCGATGAGCCACGTTCGTGCGGGCCGCCTCTGACGCGTGGAGCGGGTGATGGTTTCGGCCGTTTCCAACGAAGCACGCATTTGCCGCGGCTGCTGGGACCAGATGCACATGCCGGTTCCCATCCGCGGGCCGTTGGCGCTGCCGTTCCGGGCGGTCGGCATCACCCAGAGCAAGATGAACCCCAACATCTGCACGATCTGCGAGCGCTCCTTCCGCTACGTGAAAAAGGAGCGGCACATCTCTGCCAGCGCCTCCATCCTGTTCGCCGACATCCGCGGCTTCACCCATCTTTCCGAGCGCGTCAGCCCCATATTGCTGAGCGAGATCATCAGCCTTTTCCACGACGATTGCGCCAAGGCGATCTGGGCGCATGACGGGATCGTCAACAAGCAGATGGGCGACGGGCTGATGGCGATCTTCAACTTTCCGATCAAGACCGAGCGCCATGCCGCCGCGGCGATTTCGGCGGCGCGCGAAATCCAGCGCCGGTGCGCCGCGGCGCTTCAGGAACTGGCGCAGCGCCATGGCGAGCAGCTTGCGGAAGGGATCGGAGTGGGCATCGGCGTCCATACCGGCCAGGTCGAGATCGGCGAATTCTCGACCCTGCGCAGCGACTTCACCGCGATCGGGGGCACGGTCAACCTGACGGCCAGGCTGGAGTCGCAGGCCGGGCCAGGCGAGATACTGGTCTCGGCCGAGGCCGCGGCGGCAGCGCCGGAATTCGTGACCGGGGCCACCCGCATGCTGACGCTCAAGGGCATCGAAAACCCGGTTCTCGCCCATATCCTGTCCTGATTGCCGCGCCGCCCTGATGCGCATGACGGGAGAGGGCGCCCGGCGGGAGGAGCGTCGGCTCCTGAAGATGACCTTCACATGACGCGGAACAATGAAGGGCCCGTTGCCGTTGCGTCCGGCGTGGGCGCGCAGGCTCATTCATGTTTTCGCCATCGCCGCGCACCACCGTCCGGTCCACGGGGGATCGGCGCCGGACGCCAAACCGGTGGATGAATTTGAAGGAGTAGAATTATGAAGAAGGTCCTTTCCATGGTCACGTTGCTTGCCGGCTCGCTCGCAACCGTTTCGGCCACGGCCGCGGCCGACCTTCCAACCTATCGGGAGACGACCGTCTATACCGAGCCGGACGCTGTCGGCGGCGTCCGCATCGGCTATCTCGCCTGCGATATCGGCGGCGGCATCGGCTATCTGATCGGCTCGGCAAAGACGGTGGACTGCGTCTTCCATTCGAGTAACGGTCGCCACGAACGCTATACCGGGACGATCCGCAAGCTTGGAGTGGATGTCGGTTTCACCACGCGCGGTCGTCTCGTCTGGGCCGTCTTCGCGCCGACGGCGGGCTATCATCACGGCTCGCTGAGCGGCATCTATGACGGCGCGACCGTCGAGGCGACAGTCGGCGCCGGGGTCGGCGCCAACGTTCTCGTCGGCGGCACTTCCGGCTCGATCCACCTGCAGACGATCAGCGTCCAGGGGCAACTCGGCCTCAATGCCGCCGCCACCGGGACCTCGATGACGCTGAACTCCGTCGGGTGACGCCGGCAGTGCGGGCGGCGGCCGGCCCGCCGCCATATTCGGAAAAGCGCCGCGGCCGTGCTATGATTCGGCCGCGGCGCGGGATTGCAATTCGTTCATCATGACCCGCCAGTCTGGACACTTTCCCCGCGGAAAGGGTAAAGGAGACGGGTTATGCTTTCCTTGACCGTGCTGGCGCGCCGCCTGGCAATTGCGGCCGTATGTGCCGCTGCGACGATTTCGGCCGGGCCGGCCTCGGCGGACGATCCGCTGGCGAAGGTGGCATTCGGCGCCGAGAAGCTGCCGGCGGCGGGACCGGCGCGCTCCATCGGCTTCTACTCCAAGGGTTGCTTCGAGGGCGGCGTCGGCCTGCCGCTCGAAGGCCCGCACTGGGAAGTGATGCGGCCCTCGCGCAACCGGCGCTGGGGTCATCCCGCCCTGATCCGGGTGCTGGAGCGGCTGGCGCGCGACGGGACAAAGGTCGGCTGGAACGGCCTCCTCGTCGGCGACATATCGCAGCCGCGCGGCGGACCGATGACCACGGGACACGCCTCCCACCAGATCGGGCTCGACGCCGACATCTGGTTCATGCCGATGCCG
>JBQCFH010000489.1:0-4376 GCA_051959385.1 Rhizobiaceae bacterium
CCGGACGGCAAGCCGGTGACGCGCATCCACTATCGCTTCCAGATCCAGGGGCCGGACGCGCCGAAAATCTTCGAGAAGATGAATGGCGGGCCGATCCCCGACATAAAATTCTTCCATGTCGACTGGATCAATGTCGGCGACACGCGCGTCCAGGCGCTGCGCCACGGCATGGCGGGCGCGCCTGGGCTGGAGATCTGGGGCCCATACGGCCAGAAGGACCATATCCACGGTATCATCGTGAAGGCGGCGGCGGAGGCCGGCGTCGATCTCTATCTGGTCGGCAGCCGCGCCTATTCGACCAACACCTTGGAATCGGGCTGGATTCCTTCGCCGCTGCCGGCGATCTATTCGGGCGAGGCGCTCAAGGCCTACCGTGAATGGCTGCCTGCCGACGGCTATGAGGCGACGGGTTCGATCGGCGGCTCTTTCGTCTCCGACAATATCGAGGACTACTACACGACCCCCTACGAGCTCGGTTACGGCATCTACATCAAGTTCGACCACGACTTCGTCGGCCGCGAAGCGCTAGAGAAGATGAAAGGCAAGCCGCACCGCCGCAAGGTCACCTTCGAGTGGAACGCGGACGACATGATGAAGGTGATCGAATCCTCGCTCCGGCCGGGCGCGGAAAACTACAAATGGATCGACTTCCCGCAGCCGAACTACGCCTCGGCATCCTTCGACCGCGTCATGAAAGGCGACAGGCTCGTCGGGCTTTCCATGTTCAACGGCTATTCCTTCAACGAACGCTGCATGCTCTCGCTCGGCATCGTCGAGCCGGACGTCAAGGAGGGCGAGGTGCTCACCCTGATCTGGGGCGAGCCCGACGGCGGCACCGCCAAGACCTCGACCGAACGCCACAAACAGGCCGAGATACGGGTGCGCGTCTCGCCCGTTCCCTACTCGCGCGAGGCGCGCGAGCACTATGCCGACGATAGCTGGAGGACGAGGCAGCCGGCCTAGGCCGGCCGGCATCCCTCCCCCCGGGCGCGGCCGCATCCTTCGCGAATTGCGGCATTCGGCCGGTTTGGTGTATACATCTTCATCTCCGCCAATCGCGACAGCAGAGGGGAAATGGAGCAGACGGAGGCCAGAACGCATGCGATGCGGGCGCTTATCGCGCTGCGCCGGCGCATATTGAGCGGCGAGATCCCGGGGGGAACCCGCCTCTACGAGGTGCCCCGGGCCGAGTACTTCGAGATTTCGCGCACGCCCGTGCGCGAGGCGATGTCGCGCCTCGTCGAGGAAGGCCTGCTTGAACGCGCCCGCAGCGGCGGCTTCGTCGTGCGCAGCTTCGGCATCGCCGATGTGATCGACGCCATCGAATTGCGCGGCGTGATGGAGGGTACCGCGGCTCGCCTCGCCGCCGAGCGCGGCGTAAGGCCCGACGACCTTGCCGCCATGCAGGACACGGTCAGTCAGCTCGATGCCTGCTTCGGCGACGAGCCGGGCGATGTGGTGTTTGAGCGCTATTCGGAACTCAACGCGAAATTCCACGAGCAACTGGCGCGGCTCTGCCGCAGCAAGATCGTCGAGATGGAAGTCGTCCGCGCCTCGCGCCTGCCCTTCGCCTCGCCCTCGGCCTTCCTGCCGGACAGGACGCAGATCGCCGCTTTCCGGCGGTCGCTGAACATCGCGCAGGAACAGCACCGCGCCATTGTCGGCGCCATCGCCAACCGCGAGGGCGCGCGCGCCGAGGCCTTGGCGCGCGAGCACGCCCGCATTGCGCGCAACAACATGCAATATCTGCTCGACAAGGATCGCAGCCTGATGGCGCGCGTCCCGAGCCTGGCGCTCGTCGTCGACTGAGCGGCGGCTCCCCTCGCTCCAGAATTCATCCGACATTCTGCATGCGCCTGCGCCGCCCGCGCCGGCAAGAACGCGCTTGCATTTCCGCCGGGTCTGCGCGACAAAATGTATACATCATGCGCATTTTCTCAGGAGGACCGGCGTGAGCAAATCCAGCCTTGAGGCCGTAATCAAGGAAAAGGGCAACATCGTCCCGGTGTTGCGCAATTCCAAGCTCGGCATCTATGTATACCCGGTGGTTGCGCCCGAGTTCTCCAACTGGCGCGACGAGCAGCGCGCCTGGCGCGACTCGGCCGTCCTGTTCGACCAGTCCCATCACATGGACGAATTGATCGTCGAAGGGCCGGACGCGGCGAAGTTCCTCGAGGGCCTGGCGATCAACTCTTTTGCCAATTTCGGCCTCAACCGGGCCAAGCATTTCGTGCCGGTCAGCCCGGACGGCTATGTCATCGGCGACATGATCATCTTCCGCGAGCGCGAGGACAAGTTCATCCTCGTTGGCCGCGCGCCGACCGCGAACTGGCTGAAATACAATGCCTCGCTCGGCAAGCACGATATCAAGGTCACGCACGATCCGCGCTCGCCGTCGCGCCCCGACGGCAAGGAGGTGAGGCGCGTGCACTACCGCTTCCAGATCCAGGGACCGGATGCGCCGAAGATCTTCGAGAAGATGAATGGCGGGCCGATCCCGGAGATCAAATTCTTCCACGTCGACTGGATCAACGTCGCCGGCCGCAAGGTGCAGGCGCTGCGCCATGGCATGGCCGGCGCGCCCGGCCTGGAGATCTGGGGTCCCTATGCCGAGAAGGACGAGGTCCGCGCCGCGATCTTCAAGGCGGCCAAGGAGGCCGGCGTCGAGCTCTGGCCGGTCGGCAGCCGCGCCTATGCGACCAACACGCTGGAATCCGGCTGGATCCCCTCGCCCCTTCCGGCGATCTACACCGGCGAGGAACTGAAGCCTTATCGCGAATGGCTGGGCGCCGATTCCTACGAGGCGACCGGCTCCATCGGCGGCTCCTACGTCTCCGATGACATACGCGACTACTACCTGACGCCTTACGAGCTCGGCTACGGCATCTACATCAAGTTCGACCACGATTTCGTCGGCCGCGCCGCGCTCGAAAAGATGAAGGCCGAAATGGCGGCGAAGCCGCAGCGCAGGAAGGTCACCTTCGAATGGAACGCCGAGGACGTGATGAAGGTCATCGCCTCGGCTTTCGTGCCCGGCGCGTCGCACGCCAAGTGGATCGATTTTCCGCTCTCCAATTACGCCTCGTCGAGCTTCGACAAGGTGATGCATGGCGACAAGCTCGTCGGCCTCTCCATGTTCAACGGCTACAGCTACAACGAACGCTGCATGCTCTCGCTCGGCGTCGTCGACCCCGACATCAAGGAAGGCGACGTGCTAACGCTCATCTGGGGCGAGCCGGACGGCGGCTCCGACAAGACCTCGACGGAGAAGCATACCCAAGCCGAAATCCGCGTGCGGGTTTCGCCGACGCCTTACGCCCGCGAGGCCCGCGAGAACTATGCGGAAAGCTGGCGCACCAAGCAGGGCGGCTGACGCCCACCGCCCGCGGCGGCCAGGAGCCGCGGCCGATGGGGGCGTCGGGCGGGGGCGTCCGGTCGCGATCGGGGACGGATCGCGGCCGGGCACTTGACCATGGTGGAACAGGGCGGCTTCGCTTGGAGCAATCCATTCCGCGCCGTCCGGCTGGCGGCGGGAGCGCTTTCCATGCGATACCGCCGGGCGGCTGCAAGGAGGATCGATGGCGGAGCCGTGTTTTGACGTTGCGCATCTCGGCCATGTCGAGATGTACACCGACAGGTTCGAAGAAAGCCTCGACTTCTTCACGCGCGTCTACGGCCTCACCGAGAGCGGCCGCGACGAAAAAAGCGTCTATCTGCGCGCCTTCGACGATTACGAGTTCCATACGCTGAAGCTGACCCGGCATCATACGACCGGCGTCGGCCATATCGGCTATCGAACCTCGTCGCCCGAAGCGCTGGCGCGGCGCGTGAAGGCCATCGAGGCGATGGGCTGCGGCATCGGCTGGAGCGAGGGCGATCTCGGCCATGGCCGCGCCTACCAGTTCCGTGATCCGGACGGGCATGTCTTCGAGCTCTATTTCGATACGACGATCTACGAAGCGCCGCCCCGGGAGAAGCCGGCGCTGAAGAACATCGCCCAGAAATATCACGGCCGCGGCGTCTGCCCGCGCCGCATCGACCACGTCAACCTGCTCGCGCTGGACGTACGCGCGATCAAGCAGTTCATGGTCAAGGCCTTCGGCAGCCGCGTCACCGAGGAAATCCTGCTCGACAACGGGCGGCTCGGCGGCTGCTGGTTCACCGTCAACAACAAGGGCTACGACATCGCCTATTCGGAGGACCATACCGGCGCCTCCGGCCGCTTCCACCACGTGACCTATGTCGTCGACCAGCGCGAGGACGTACTGCGCGCCGCCGATATCTTTCTCGAGAACGGCGTCTTCATCGAGACCGGGCCGCACAAGCATGCGATCCAGCAGACCTTTTTCCTCTATGTCTACGAGCCGGCCGGCAAT
>JBQCFH010000490.1:0-10769 GCA_051959385.1 Rhizobiaceae bacterium
GATGTCGTGCAGGCGGCGGTAGGTGATGGCGCGCTGGTTCATCCAGGAGGAGAAGACGGCGCCGATCGCGCCCCAGAGCTGGGCCTGAGGGTCCTGCGGGAAGGCTTCGCCGAGCTCTTCCTCCACGCGCGCCTTGTAGAGATCGATGACGGCGCGCCATTCGGCGGCGGTGAGTTCGGTGTCGAGGTCGCGGCCGAGCCGCGCCTTCTCGTCTTCGAGGATCTCCTCGAAATTGCCGTGGTCGACGCCGAGCACGACGTCGGAATACATCTGGATGAAGCGGCGGTAGCTGTCATACGCGAAGCGCTCGTCGCCGGATTCCTGCGCCAGCGCCTTCACGGTCTCGTCGTTCAGGCCAAGGTTCAGGACCGTGTCCATCATGCCGGGCATCGATGCCCTCGCCCCGGAGCGGACCGAGACGAGCAGCGAATTGCGGCGGTCGCCGAACTTGCGGCCGACGATGCGCCCCACCTCGGCCAGCGCGTTCTCCACCTCCTCCTTCAGCCCGTCGGGATAGGACTGGCCGTTCTGGAAGAAGCTGTTGCAGGCCTCGGTAGTGATTGTGAAGCCCGGCGGCACCGGCAGGCCGAGGCTCGACATTTCCGCCAGATTGGCGCCCTTGCCGCCCAGCAGGTTGCGGTCGCCGGCCCGGCCCGCCGCCTTGCCGTCGCCGAAACTGTAGACCCATTTCGTCATGCGTCCCTCGTCGATTTTTCGCGCTCGGCCCGGCCCGCGATCCCCTCACCGAATGAGACGGATAGGGTGGCCCACCCGCAAACGCAAGGCGATGGGACCCGTTCCGCTTCATCCAATCGATTAAGTGTCCGGCTGGATTTTCGGCTTGTCCTCGCGAAGATGCTCAATTAGAACGAAACGCGAACATAAAGGAGGCAGGCCATGCGGGAGACAGGCAAGCTCGATTATCTCGAAATGCCGGCGACGGGCGGCTCGCTCGACGCTGCGAAGTCCTTCTACAGTCGCGCTTTCGGCTGGAGTTTTACGGACTATGGTCCGACCTATGCCGCCTTCTCCGAAGGGCTCGACGGCGGCTTCCAGGCCGATGCCGGCGAGGCGCCGGCGAAGCCGCTGCCGGTGCTCTACTCGGAAGACCTCGAGGCGACGATGGAGGCTGTCCAAAGCGCCGGCGGAACGATCCTGCGGCCGATCTTCGCATTTCCCGGCGGCCGGCGCTTCCACTTCAGCGATCCCGCGGGGAACGAACTGGCCGTGTGGGGGATGTAAATGGATGGAGGCTACCGATGCAAGTGAACATTCTCGAAGCCAAGAACCGGTTGTCGCAGCTCATCCGCAGCGCGCAAGCCGGGGAACAGGTGATCATCGCGAACAGGGGCAAGCCGGTAGCGCAGCTGGTTTCAGCCAGGGCACCCGAGACAGCAGCTGCGGACGTGGGAAGCGGCCGCGCCATACTCGATTGGGTCGAGAAGCATCGCCTGCCCGCCTATGCCCGCCGCTCGGCGGAGGAAATCGACGACGCCATCGCCGAGGAAAGGGCGTCGCGGGACTGATCTATCTCGATGCCTGTCGGGGGCCGCTATGCTGCCGCTGCGCGGCCACCCTTCAAGGGAAACTTCTAGCTCGCCTCGCGCAGGCGCTCGGCGGTTTGCAGATCGACGGAGACGAGCTGGCTGACGCCTTGCTCGGCCATGGTCACGCCGAAGAGGCGATCCATGCGCGCCATGGTGATCGGATTGTGGGTGATGACGACGAAGCGCGTCTCGGTGGACTTCGACATCTCGTCCATCAAATTGCAGAAGCGCTCGACATTGTGGTCGTCGAGCGGCGCGTCGACCTCGTCCAGGACGCAGATCGGCGCCGGATTGGTGAGGAACACGGCAAAGATCAGCGCCATTGCGGTCAGCGCCTGCTCGCCGCCGGAAAGGAGCGTCATCGTCTGCGGCTTCTTGCCGGGCGGGCGGGCCAGGATTTCCAGCCCCGCTTCCAGCGGGTCCTCCGATTCGACCAGCTGAAGCTCCGCCGTGCCGCCGCCGAACAAGGAGGTGAAGAGCTTCTGGAAATGGCCGTTCACCACATCGAAGGCTTCGAGCAGCCGCTCGCGGCCTTCGCGGTTCAAACTCTGGATCGCCTGGCGCAGCTTGCGGATCGCCTCGATGATGTCTTCCCGCTCCGAGACGATCGTCTCCAGCCGTTCCGAAAGCTCCTTCTGCTCTTCCTCGGCGCGCAAATTGACCGCGCCGAGCCGCTCGCGCTCGATGCGCAATTTCTCAAGCCGCCGCTCGACCTCCTCGACATCCGGCAACGGATCGTCGGGCCCCAGGCCGGTGAGCCGAATGACGAGGTGCGGCGGCGTGTTCAGCGTCTCGTGGATGCGCGCCTCGGCGTCGCGCCGTCTTTCGTCCGCTGCCGTCAGGCGCTCCTCGGCGCGGGCGCGCGCCTCGCGCGATTCCGCCAGCATCTGGATCGCGGTGGTCGCCGCCTTGTCGAGCCCGGCCTGCCGGTTCTCCGCCTCCTGCAGCCGGTCGGCCGCCGCCTTGCGCAAAGTCTCGACCTCGGAAAGCTGCGACATCAGCTTGCGCCGCCTTGCATCGATCTCGTCGGGCGCGTCGGCAAGCCTGTCGAGCTCCGCCGCCGCCTCGGCGCGCCGCTCGGACAGCGCGGCGATCTGGCGATCGGCGTTCTCGGCGCGGGAACGCCAGCTCTCGCGCTCGCTCGCAATTGCCGCGAGCCGGCGCTGCCGCATCTCGGTCTCGCGGCGCAGGCCCTCATGCGCCGCCCGCGCCTCGGCGGCAGCGGCGCGCTCGGCCGCGACCCGCGCCGAAAGATCCGCGACCGTCTTTTCCAGGGCGGAAAGGTCCGGAGCCTGCGATAGCGCCACCTCCGCCGCCCCGAATGCGTGAACGGCCTCGTCGCGGCTTTCGACGATCCGCCCGCGCGATTCCGCCAGCGCCGTCCGCCGGCTGGACAGCGCTCCGGCCGCCTTCTCCGCCTCCGCCAGCGCAGTGCGGGCATCGCTCAACGCGCGCTGCGCGTTGCGCAGCGCCTCGCGCGCGGCGCGCTCCCGCTCCACCGACTCGCGCACGGCGCGTTCGGCGCCGGCCAGCGCCTCTTCCGCCGAGCGGAGCCGCCTGGTGGCGTCCACGGCCTCGGCGTCGAGTTCGGCCAGCCGGTTCTTCTGGGCAAGGCGTTGCGCGGCCGGCGTCGGCGCGTCGGCGCTCGCCGTATAGCCGTCCCAGCGCCACAGCCCGCCATCGCGGCTGACCAGCCGCTGGCCGGGCTTTAGCTGAGCCTGCAGCCTTGCGCCGTCGGCGGCGTCAACCACACCGATCTGCGCCAGGCGCCTCGCCAGTTCTCGCGGCGCATCGACCATGTCGGCCAGCCGCAGAGCGCCCTCGGGCAGGCGCGGATCGGTCTCGTGCGGGGGCGCCTCGCCCCAATGCACCGGCGCGCTCCTGTCGAGCGGCGCGTCGAGGTCCTCGCCGAGCGCGGCGCCAAGCGCCGTCTCGAAGCCGCGGGTAACCTTTACCTTTTCGAGCACCGCTGGGAAAAGGTCGCCCGACGCAGCGTTGACGATCTTCGCCAGGGTGCGGGCCTCGGTCTCGATGCGGCCGAGTTCCGTCCGCGCTTCCTGCAGCGGCGCGCGCAGCGAAGCCTCGGCGGCGCGCTTCGCCTCGACATCCCTTTCGGCGGCTGCGGATGCCGCCTCCGCCGCGGCGACCGTTTTCTCCGCCTGCTCGACGAGCGCCTTCTTTTCCGACGGGTCGGCAAGCCCGGCAATCCGGCTGGCGATCGCGGCGACCTCGCGATCGAGCTCGGCAAGCTGCCGTTCCAGCCGGTCGCGGCGCTCACCGCTCTCGCGCATGTTGCGCTCGATCTGCGCGCGCTCGGTGGATGCCTGCGCGCGACGGGAAGCGGCGGCCGTCAGCTCGGCTTCGCTCGCCGCAAGCGTGGCTGCAGCCGCCTCCAGAGCCTCCCTCAGCCCGCTCTCCCGCCCGGAGGCGCCGGCCTCCTCCTCGCGAAGCGTCTTGTCTTCGGCGTCGAGCCGGGCCAGCGTCTCGGCATTGTCACGGACCATGCGGCGCTCGCGCTCGATATCGGCGTCGAGCTGGGCAACGCGCTTCTGCAACTCCTCGCGGCGGGCGCGGACCCGACCGGCCTCCTCCTCCATCTGCGTGCGCGCGATGGTCAGCCGCTGCAGCGCCGCGGCGGCCTCGGCTTCCGCTTCGCGCAGGCCCGGCAGGCCCTTCGCCGCGATCGCCTGCGCCTTCGCTGCCTCCATCTGGGCGGCGGCCTTCTCGGCGACGGCGGAGGTGGCGGCCGAGAGGGCCGATTGCGCCTCGGCCTCCTGCGCCTTCGCCTGCGTCCAGCGCAGGTGGAGCAGCGTCGCCTCGGCCTTGCGGATATCGGCGGAAAGGTTCTTGAAGCGCGAGGCCTGGCGCGCCTGGCGCTTCAGGCTCTCGATCTGGCTCTCCAGCTCGCCGACCACGTCGTCGAGCCGTTCGAGGTTCTGCTCCGCGCCGCGCAGGCGAAGCTCGGCCTCGTGGCGGCGCGTATGCAGGCCCGAAATGCCGGCCGCCTCCTCCAGCAGCGCGCGGCGCGCCTGCGGCTTCGCCTGGATCAGCTCGCCGATGCGGCCCTGGCCGACCATGGAAGGCGAGCGCGCGCCGGTCGACTGGTCGGCGAAGAGGAGTTGCACGTCCTTGGCGCGCGCCTCGCGGCCGTTGATGCGATAGACGGAGCCCGCCTCGCGCTCGATGCGGCGCGACACCTGCAATTCGTCGGCGTCGTTGAAGGAAGGCGGCGCGCTGCGGTCGGAATTGTCGAGGAAAAGCGTGACCTCGGCGGTGTTGCGCGCCGGCCGCGTCGAGGAGCCGGAGAAGATCACGTCGTCCATGCCGGACGCGCGCATGTTCCTGAACGAGCTTTCACCCATCACCCAGCGCAGCGCCTCGACGAGGTTAGACTTGCCGCAGCCGTTCGGCCCGACCACGCCGGTCAGGCCACGCTCGATGACGAATTCCCCCGGTTCGACGAAGGATTTGAAGCCGAGCAGGCGAAGGCGCGAGAAGCGCATCGGGACCTACCCTCCCCTCAAGGGCAGGATCATCGCATATGAAATTCGACCCCCACGCGAAGCAAACCGGAATGGGGGACATTCGGCCATATGCGACAGCCATCCCCCTTGCGGTAAGGATCGGCGCCCCAGGGTCAAGCCTCCGGCCGGTCCGAGGACAAGTTCCGCACTGGCGCGGGGGCCGCTGCAGCCGCTACCCCCACCCGCCCGTTCGGGGCGACCTCCCCGCAAGGAGGAGGTGAAATCCTCACAGCAGCGGATCGATGATCGCCGACATCTCTTCAATCGACAGCGCCCCCGGATATTTCTTGCCATTGATGAAGAAGGTCGGCGTGGCGTCGACGCCGAATTCCTTTTCCCCCCGGTTCTTCACCGCCCTGATGTCCTCCAGCAGCTTCTGGTCCGTCAAGCAGGCCTCGAACGACTCCTGTGTAAAACCGGCAAGCTTGGAAATCTGCAGGAGCGCCGATTTGGCGTCGTTGGCGCGCGCCCAGTTGTCCTGCTGGTGGAACAGCACGTCCACCATGGCGAAATATTTGTCCTTGGAGCAGCGGGCGAGCATGAAGGCGGCCTCGGCGCGGGGGTCGAAGGGGAACTCGCGCAGGATGAGCCGCACCTTGCCGGTGTCGATGTATTTCTTCTTGAGCTCCGGCAGCGTCACGATGTCGAAATGCGCGCAATGCGGGCAGGTCATCGACGCGTATTCGACGATCGTGACCGGGGCGTCGTCCTTGCCGAGTTGCTTGTCCGGCAGGGGCCCGGGCTTCATCAGCTTCTGGACATCGACCGAGCCCTCCGGCTGCGGCGCCTCGGCCGAAGTGGCCGATGTCTTGGTCGCGTCCGTTGCCTGCGCCGTCGGCGATTTGGCGTCGGAATCGTTACACCCCGAAAGGAGCAGCCCGGCGGCAGGCAGGCCCGCCAGCGCCAGAAGGACGTTTCTACGATCGAGCGAACGGTTCATACGAATCACCTGTCGGTTGCCTGGATTTGATACTGGAAAAGCAGCGAAAGCGAGAGTTCCGGCGAATTGTGGCATTGGCGGGACAGGCCCGGCGCATGAGGAAGGACACTTCGTTCACCATTGCGCGAGACCGCCCGCTTCATTTCGCCTTCCGCGACGCCAGCACGGAGCGGCCGAGGCGCTCCAAAGCCTCCCGCAACGCTCCGTCCTCGATCGGGGCGACCGCCGAGGCGACGCGCGCGGTCTCGCCGTCGGTCAGCGGACGCAGCGACGGCTTCGGCGGCGGGCCAGCCTGCCTGACCGGCTTCTGAACGATCCTTATGCGGCCGATCGCGGCAAACCCCAGGAAAGCATTGGCGCGGCCGATCACTTCCGCGGTCTGATGCTGCAACCGGAGCGCCATCGTCCCCTCGCAGGCGACGACCAGCGTCGCCGGCTCGAAGGGATCGTCCTCGTCGTGGCGGCGCGGCCAGGAAATGCGCTCCGGCCGCGTTCGGGATGCCAGCGCTTCGCCGACGATCTCGTCCCAGGATTGGATCAGCGCGGTGGACATGCCGGCGCGCTTGCGCATGACCGGGTCGAGGATCGCGGTCGCGACATCGCCGACGGGTACGGCATTCCGGCGCTGCCCCTTGCCTGCCATGAACTTGCTCCCCGATATAGGGATTCGCCGATAGTGGGTTCGCTCGTGCAATTTCCGAAGACATCCATGCCACCCGCAGCCGAAACGATCAACCTCGCCGACCGAAAGCATTCCGCCATCGCCCCGGCGCTGCTTGGCTGGTACGACCGGCACCATCGCGACCTGCCCTGGCGCATCTCGCCGGCGGAACGCGCGCGCGGCCGGCGGCCGGACCCCTACCGCGTCTGGCTCTCGGAGATCATGCTGCAGCAGACGGGCGTCGAGACGGTGAAGCCCTATTTCGCCAAGTTCCTTGAAAAGTGGCCGGATGTGAAGGCGCTCGCCGCGGCCTCGACCGAGGACGTGATGAAGGCCTGGGCGGGCCTCGGCTATTATTCGCGGGCGCGCAACCTGAAGAAATGCGCCGACGAGGTCGCCGGCGGTCTGGACGGCGTCTTTCCCGCGACCGAGGCCGGGCTGAAGGCGCTGCCGGGCATCGGCGACTACACGGCGGCGGCGATCGGCGCCATCGCCTTCGATCTCAGAACGGCCGTGGTCGACGGCAATGTCGAGCGGGTGGTGGCGCGGCTTCACGCGATCGAACGGCCCGTGCGCGAGGCGAAGCCGGAAATTCGGGGTATTGTCGATGCGATGACGCCCGCCGGCCGGCCCGGCGATTTCGCGCAAGCGATGATGGATCTCGGCGCGACCATCTGCACGCCGCGGCGGCCATCCTGCTTCCTCTGCCCGTTGCGCGGGAACTGCAAGGCGCTCGCGACCGGCGAACCGGAGCGCTTCCCCGTGCAGGAAGTCCGGGCGGAAAAGCCGCGCCGCGTCGGCGCCGCCTTCGTCGCGGTCAGGCCGGACGGCGCCGTCCTGCTCAGGCGCCGGCCCGAGGCGGGCCTGCTCGGCGGGATGACGGAGGTTCCGACCACCGGATGGACCGCCCGACAGGACGGGGCGACCGGCAGCGAAGCTGCGCCGTTTGCCGCCCGCTGGCGACATGCGGGCGCGATCACCCACGTCTTCACGCATTTCGCGCTCGAGCTCCAGGTCTACCGCGCGGACACATCGGACAGGGAACTGCCCGGCGGGCACTGGTGGTCCGCGGCGGAAGAAATCCGCGGCGAAGCCTTGCCTACGGTCATGAAAAAGGCCATCGAGGCGGCTGTTCCGGGCGCAACGAAGCGGTCGCCGCACACGAGGAAGGCATGAGCGAGATCCGTCACATCGTCTTCGACATCGGCAAGGTGCTGATCCACTACGATCCGGAACTGCCGTATCGCCGACTGATCCCGGACGAGGAGAAACGGCGCTGGTTCCTGGCGGAGGTGTGCACGCCGGACTGGAATGTCGAGCAGGACCGCGGCCGCGCCTGGGAGGATGCCGAGGCGCTGCTCATCGCCGACTATCCCGACGAGGCGGAAAACATCCGCGGCTTCCGCCTGAACTGGCACGAGATGGTGCCGCACGCCTATGAGGAGAGCGTCGCCATCCTGGAAGCGCTCATCGAGCGCGGCTACGACGTGACGTTGCTGACCAATTTCGCCTCGGATACCTTTCTCGAGGCGCGCGAGCGCTACGCCTTTCTCGCCAAGCCGCGCGGCGTCACCGTGTCGGGCGATGTCCGCGCCATCAAGCCGGACCGCGCCATCTTCGACCACCATGTGGCGGCTTTCGGGCTCGATCCGAAGGCGACGCTGTTCATCGACGACAGCGCGAAGAACGTGGAGGGCGCACGCGCCGCGGGCTGGAACGCGATCCTGTTCAAGGACGCCGAGACTTTGCGCAAGGACCTCGCGGGGTATGGCGTGGAGGTTTGAGCGACGACTGAGCTATCGAGCCGCCGATGATTCACCCCCTCCGGCCCGAGGACAGGCTCCGCGAGGCGGGTGGGGTGATGGAATTAGGCCGGATGAAGGGGCCGAGCGGCCGGAAGGTCAGGCCGCGCTGACCTGCAGGCGCTGGCGGACTACCGCGCGCAATTCGTCGATCGGCTTCAGGCTGCCCTTCTCCTCGTAATGCCAGAAGGTCCAGCCGTTGCAGGCGTCGAGCCCCTGCACGATGGCGCCGAGCCGATGGATCGAGCCGGCGTGACGATCGGAGGAAAGCGTGCCATCGGCGCGGACGGAAGCCGCGAAGCGCCGGCGTGCATCGTAGAGCATGGTGCCCGGCCGGACGAGGCCCGCTTCAAGCAGGCTGGCGAAGGCGACGCGCGGTTCGGCGCGCTTGCCGGTCATCACCGTAAGGTCGGCTTCGGCCAGCGGCTCGACGGCGGCGATTCGCGCCGCGGCGGCGTCGATATAGGCCTGCTCGCGTTCGATGCCGACGAAATGGCGGCCGAGGCGCTTCGCCACCGCGCCGGTCGTGCCGGAACCGAAGAACGGGTCGAGCACGACGTCGCCGGGCTTGGTGGAGGCCATCACGATGCGGGCGAGGAGCGCTTCCGGCTTCTGCGTCGGATGGACCTTGGACCCGTCCTCGCCCTTCAGGCGCTCGGCGCCCGTGCAGATCGGGAACAGCCAGTCCGAGCGCATCTGGAGGTCGTCGTTCGCCGCCTTCATGGCCTCATAATTGAAGGTGTAGCCCTTCGCGCTCGCGTCGCGCGAGGCCCAGATCATGGTCTCGTGCGCGTTCTGGAAGCGGCGGCCGCGGAAATTCGGCATCGGGTTGGTCTTGCGCCAGACGATGTCGTTCAGGATCCAGAAGCCGAGATCCTGCATGATGGCGCCGACCCGGAAGATGTTGTGGTAGGAGCCGATCACCCAGATGGTGCCGTTCGGCTTCAGGACGCGGCGCGCCGCCAGCAGCCAGGCGCGCGTGAAGGCGTCATAGGCGGCGAAGCTTTCGAACTGGTCCCAGTCGTCGTCCACCGCATCGACCTTCGACTGGTCGGGACGGCGCAGGTCGCCGTCGAGCTGGAGATTATAGGGCGGGTCGGCGAAGACGATATCGACCGATTTCTCGGGGAGCCTCTCCAACGCCGCCACGCAATCGCCCCTGATGATCGCATCCAGCCAGGGAGCCCGATCGGCGGCGGGCGGAACCTCTTCGGCGAACTCACATGAAGACATGACTTACCCGGGATACGCGTTACGCTTTACTGATCGTTATGGTTACTCTTCCCGGTAAAGATTTAATGAAATGGGGCGCTGAAGGCCGGTGTGAGGCCACGCATCTTATGAGAAGTCAGATCTTACCCCCTCTCCGGTTCGCTTCGCGAACCACCTCTCCCCCACTTCGTGAGGGAGAGGACGGGCGGCGAGTTTGGCTCCCGTCCTCGCCCCCTTTAGGGGGGAGAGGTGCCGAGCCCCCGGGTCCGGCCTTTGGCCGGCCCGAGGACAGGCTCCGCGAGGCGGAGAGGGGGAAGATGGCGATGTGGCCTCCCTATTATCGGGCGGTAGCACCGGTTGCCAGTCCGGCCCGGAATGCATAGATGTCCGGCAATCCTCCCGAACATGGACATGCGATATGCCGGCTCCGGAACTGGTCATCTTCGATTGCGACGGCGTGCTGGTCGATTCGGAAATCATCGCCGCGCGCGTCGAGGCAGAGGTGCTGACGAGGGCCGGCTACGAGATCGACGCGGAGGAGCTTTCCGAGCGCTTCGCCGGGCTGACCTTCACCGACATGCTCCTGCGGGTCGAGGCTGCGACCGGCCTGCCGTTCCAGGCTTCCATGATCGCGCGGACCGAGGAACTGATCGACAGAAGGCTGGCGGCCGAGGTGCGGCCGATCGAAGGGGCGCGGCAGGCCGTGCTCTCGGTCGATGGGCCGCGCTGCATCTGCTCCAATTCGAGCACGAAGCGCGTGACGCTGTCCTTGACCAGGGCAGGACTGATGCCGCTCTTCGAGGGCCTCATCTTCTCCGGCCTTGAAATCCCCTCCAAGCGCACCAAGCCCGCGCCGGACGTATTCATTTATGCCGCCGAGCAGATGAAGGCCGATCCCGGCCAGACCTTCGTCATCGAGGATTCGGTGCATGGCGTCAGCGGCGCGAAGGCGGCGGGCATGCGGGTCATCGGCTTCACCGGCGCGGCGCATTCCTATCCCGGCCACGCCGACCGGCTGACCGAGGCCGGCGCGGAGACCGTCATCCGCCGCTGGGCGGAATTTCCCGCCGTCCTCGCCGCGCT